>ONJV01000047.1 GCA_900318215.1 uncultured Veillonellaceae bacterium | reverse complement strand
TTCCTTTTTAGGAGGTAGTTTTTCTCTATGATGGAAGAAAAGATCGAACAGCTGAAGGCACAAGCTGCCGAAGCCATCCAGCATGCGGCCGGGAATCTCTCGGAGCTCGATGACATCCGCGTCAAGTTCCTCGGCAAGAAGGGCGAATTCACGTCCATCCTGCGCGGCATGGGCGCCCTCGCGAAAGAGGATCGCCCGAAGGTCGGCAAGATTGTCAACGAAGCAAAAGCGCAGATCGAAGCGCTGATTGCCGAGAAGAACGAGGAGCTCAAGGCGCGCGCACTCGCGGACAAGCTCGCAAGCGAGAAAATCGACGTCACGCTGCCGGGCCGCACGCAGCCGCTCGGCCATCTGCATCCGCTGACGCTGACGCTTGAGCGCATCAAGGACATCTTCTTCCGCATGGGCTTCTCCGTCGAGGAAGGCCCGGAAATCGAGAAAGATTACTTCAACTTTGAAGCGCTGAACCTGCCGAAAGACCATCCGGCACGCGACATGCAGGATTCGTTCTACATCACGGAGGACATCCTCATGCGCTCGCAGACGTCACCGGTGCAGGCGCGCACGATGCAGAAGAACGACCCGAACACGCCGATTCGCATGATTGCACCGGGCCGTGTCTATCGCCGCGACGAGTACGATGCGACGCATTCGCCGATGTTCACGCAGGTCGAGGGCCTCGTCATCGACAAAGGCATCACGATGGCGGACCTCAAAGGCACGCTCGAGCTCTTCCTGCATCAGATTTTCAGCGAGGACGTCAAGATTCGTCTGCGTCCGAGCTTCTTCCCCTTCACGGAGCCGTCGGCCGAGGTCGACATTTCCTGCGTCATGTGCCACGGCAAAGGCTGCAAGGTTTGCAAGGGCACGGGCTGGCTCGAAATCCTCGGCGCCGGCATGGTGCATCCGCACGTCCTCGAAATGAGTGGCTACGATCCGAATGTCGTCAGCGGCTTCGCGTTCGGCATGGGCGTCGAGCGCATCGCGATGCTGTCCTACGGCGTCGATGACCTGCGCCTCTTCTACGACAACGACATGCGCTTCCTGAAACAGTTCTGATCTGTGCCCCTCAGGCCCCCTCTCCGAGGGGGCTGTCAGCGAAGCTGACTGGGGGTGTGGCGAAGGCAGGGTGTAACATAAAGCACGATTTTTACATCGAAGTAACGTATCTTCGACATTCATGAAGTGCTGTTACGTATTGCCGCACCTTCGACACACCCACCACCGCTTCGCGGTCCCCCTCCCTCGGAGAGGGAGGCAGGAGGTTGCGTGCTATCTTGCGATAACAATGAAGGAGAATTTCATAATATGCAAGTTTCCATTCAGTGGTTGAAAGATTATATTGATTTCGATTGGACGGCGGAAGAGCTGGCCGACCGCTTCACGATGGCCGGCGTGCCGGTTGAGAATGTCATCCGTGCCGACGCCGGCCTCGAGAGCGTCGTGACGGGTCGCATCGAGAAGATCGAGCGCCATCCCGATTCCGACCATCTCTGGGTCTGCCAGATGAATGTGGGCAAGCCCGACCTCATCCAGATTATTACGGGCGCGCAGAATGTCCGCCAGGGCCAGGTCGTGCCGGTCGCGATGGTCGGTGCGCATCTGCCGAACGGCGTCCACATCAAGAAAGGCAAGCTGCGCGGCCTGCCGTCAAACGGCATGCTCTGCTCGGCGGGCGAGCTCCATCTCGACACGTCGAAGATGACGGAAGACCAGCTCAACGGCATCTACATCCTGCCAGATGACACGCCGGTCGGCGTGCCGGCAAAAGACGTGCTCGGCAAGAGCGATGTCATCCTCGAATTC
Organism: uncultured Veillonellaceae bacterium; assembly: GCA_900318215.1. Taxonomy (GTDB): domain Bacteria; phylum Bacillota; class Negativicutes; order Selenomonadales; family Selenomonadaceae; genus Selenomonas_C. Next base: position 11,374 of record ONJV01000047.1, on the reverse strand, counting down.
GAGCTTACGGCGAACCGCGGCGACTGCTTCAGCGTGCTCGGCCTCGTGCGCGAAATCGCCGTGCTGACGGGCAACACTCCGAAATGGCCGGCGATTGCCTGCAAGGAAGATGATGCAGCAAAAGCCGCCGACCTCGTAAAAGTCGGTATCGAGGCCAATGACCTCTGCGACCGCTTCAGTGCGCGTGTCGTCAAGAACGTCAAGATCGGCCCGTCGCCGGCCTGGATGCAGGAGCGCCTCGAAGGTGCCGGCATCCGCGCCATCAACAATGTCGTCGATGTCACGAATTTCGTCATGCTCGAGCTCGGCCAGCCGATGCATGCCTATGATTATGATGAAATCACGGGCCACCAGCTGACGGCGCGCCGTGCGGCCGCAGGCGAGAACCTCCATACGCTCGACGATACGTCGCGCATCGCGAAGGGCGACGAACTCGTCATCGCCGATGCCGAGCATCCGGCCGGACTCGCGGGCATCATGGGCGGCTTTGAAACGGAAATCACGGACAAGACGACGACGGTCGTCTTCGAGGCCGCTTCGTTCTATGGCCCGAGCATCCGCCGCACGTCGCGTGCCTGCGGCCTCCATTCCGAGGCATCGGGCCGCTTTGAGCGCGGTGTCGATGTTACGAACACGCCGCGCGCGCTCGACCGCGCCTGCCAGCTGCTGCAGGACATGGGCGCTTGCACGGTCACGCAGGGCATCGTCGATTGCTATCCGGCACCGAAAACGCCGACGACGATTGACTTCACGGCTGCGCAGATCAATGGCCGCCTCGGCACGCAGCTGCCGGGCAAAGACATGGTTGCCATCCTCACGAAGCTCGGTTTCGAGGTCGAGGACAAGGGCGACGAGAGCTATCACGTCACCGTGCCGTCATGGCGCAACGACTGCTCGCGCATGGACGACCTCTCCGAGGAAGTCGCGCGCATCTATGGCTTTGACAACATCGTTTCCGCGACGCCGTTCGGTCGCATGATGCAGGGCCACCAGAGCGAGAAGCAGGCGTTCGAGACGCAGGTCAAGCACATCCTCGTCTCGCTCGGCATGACGGAGGAGCTGTCGTTCAGCTTCACGAGCACGGACCTCTTTGACAAGCTGCGCGTGCCGGAGGACAGCGAGCTGCGCCGCGCCATCCCGATCATGAACCCGCTGACGGATGAAGCGCCGCTCGTCCGTACGTGCCTGCTCACGAGCATCATGGAGAACGCCGTGCGCAACTTCTCGCGCAAGAACATGGACCTCAAACTCTTTGATGTCGCGCCGGTCTTCTATCCGAAGCAGCTGCCTCTGACAGAACTCCCGGACGAGAAGCTCAAGATTGTCGGCCTCATCACGGGCCGCCGCAGCGAGGCTTCTTGGAATCAGACGAACGACATGGTCGATTTCTACGACATGAAGGGCATCGCCTGTCAGCTGCTCGCGCGCCTCAGCATCTCGAAATACACGGTCGAGGCTGGCGAACATTTCGCGCTCCATCCGGGCAAGACGGCATTCTTCAAGAAAGGCCGCGAGGTCATCGCGGTCGTCGGCGAGCTCCATCCGGAAGCGGCGGCGAACTTCGGCATCAAGCAGAAAGTCTACCTCTTCGAGATGGACCTTGAGACGCTGATGAAATACGCGGGCAAGAAATTCCATTTCGAATCGCTGCCGAAGTATCCTGCCATCGAGCGCGACCTCGCGCTGCTCGTCGATATGGATGTGCAGGCGGCCGACATCGAGAAGGTCATCCAGAAGAATGGCGGCAAGCACTTCACGGGCGTCACGTTGTTCGACGTCTACACGGGCAAGAACATCGCAGCGGACAAGAAGAGCCTCGCGTTCCGCCTGACGTTCCAGAGCAAGGACCGCACGCTGACGGACGACGAAGCCGACACGGCTTTCCAAAACATCGTCGCGGCCGTCGAGAAGTCGTTCGCTGCCGAGCTTCGCGCTTGAAGGTGATTTCATGGAAAAGAAACCGAGCCAGAAAGTGAATGTCGAGATTTTCGGCGACACGTATCCGTTCAAGACGGATGGCGATCCTGAGGAGCTCAAGCGCCTCGCTGCCATCGTGGACGACCGCATGAAGACGGCCGCGAAGATGACGCGCAGCCTCGACACGCGCAAAATCGCCGTGCTCGCGGCGATGCAGATGGCAAGCGAGTACGCCGACCTCAAGAAGGATTATGACGAGCTCGTGCAGCTGCTCGAGGACAAGTAAGGAGAAGGTCATGACACAGTTTGACAAACGAAATCTCACGATGATGATGGATTTCTACGAGATGACGATGGCGAACGGCTACTTCGCGAGCGATGACAAAGACGCGAAAGTCGCGTTCGACGTCTTCTACCGCAAGAATCCGGACGAGGGCGGCTTTGCCATCTTCGCCGGCCTCGAGCAGGTCATCGAGTACGTCGAGAACATGCGCTTCTCCGAGGAAGATGTCGAGTATTTCCGCGCACAGCACATGTTTTCCGAGGAATTCCTCGATTATCTCCGCAACTTCCATTTTACGGGCGACATCTATTCGCTGCCCGAGGGCACGGTCATGTACCCGAATGAGCCGATCCTGACGGTCGTTGCGCCGCTCATTGATGCGCAGCTCATCGAGACGGCCATCCTCGCGCAGGTCAACCACCAGTCGCTGATTGCGACGAAGTCGCGCCGCATCTGCAAGGCAGCGGCAGGCCGTGCGGTCTCCGATTTCGGCGCCCGCCGCGCGCATAACATGGACGCCGCGACGTATGGCGCGCGCGCGGCCTATATCGGCGGCGTCGTCGGCACGGCGACGGTCTCGGCCGGCCAGATGTTCGACATCCCGATCAGCGGCACGATGGCCCACAGCTGGGTTATGTTCTATGGCGACGAGTACGAGGCGTTCAAGAAATATGCGCAGACGTACCCCGACGCGACGGTGCTGCTCGTCGATACGTACGACGTCATCCATTCGGGCATCCCGAACGCTATCCGCGTCGCGCACGAAGTTCTCGAGCCGATGGGCAAGCGTCTCGTCGGCATCCGCATCGACTCGGGCGACCTCGCGTATCTCTCGAAGCGCGTGCGCAAGATGCTCGATGCGGCGGGCCTGCCGGACTGCAAAATCGTCGTGTCGAACAGCCTCGACGAATTCACGGTGTCTTCGCTGCTGCAGCAGGGCGCATGCATTGACAGCTTCGGCATCGGCGAGCGCCTGATTACGGCGAAATCCGAGCCGGTTTTCGGCGCGGTCTACAAGCTCGCGGCTGTTGGCGAGAATGGCGAATTCGCGCCGCGCATCAAGGTCTCGGAGAACGTCGAGAAAATCACGAATCCGGGTCTCAAGGACCTTTACCGCGTCTATGATGCCGACGGCCATGCCGTCGCCGACCTGCTCGCGCTCTCCGGCGAGCCCATTGACATGAGCGAGCCGTTCCGCTACGTCGATCCCGTCAAGCCGTGGAAGAACCGTTCGTTCGAGGGGTGCACGGTCAAGAACCTGCGCCGCCTTTATGTGAAAGATGGCAAGCGCACGGAAGAGCTGCCGAAGCTTGACGAAATCCGCGCCTATGTCAAAAAGCAGCTCGATACCGAAATCTGGGAAGAGGAGCAGCGCTTTGAGAATCCGCACCGCCACTACCTGGACATGACGCCGGACTACTACGAGATGAAGATGGGCCTTCTTTATGAGACCCGCAAGCAGCATGGCTGATGCGTTTTGTGAAATGAGGTGAAAACGATGAGGGTGACAGGAAGCACACAGAATCTCGGCGTCATGGGCTGGCCCATCGCACATTCCTTCTCGCCGGCCATGCAGAATGCGGCCATCGAGCAGGCGGGCGTCGATGCCGTCTACACGGCATTCGCCGTCGAGCCGACGATGCTGCCGCTGGCCGTTGCAGGATTGCGCGCGCTGCATTTCCGCGGCTGGAACGTCACGATTCCGCACAAGCAGGCCATCATGAACGATCTCGACGAGATTGACGAGGATGCGGCGGCCATCGGCGCCGTCAACACCGTCGTCAATGATGGCGGCGTTCTCAAAGGATACAACACCGATGTGCTCGGCTTCCTCGGCGGTCTCCGCGACGCGGGCTTTGACCCGGCGGAAAAAGAGGTCATCATGCTCGGCGCAGGCGGCGCGGCGCGCGCAGCGCTCTGGGGCCTCATGAAGTCTCACGCTATGCGCGTCACGCTCGCCGTGCGCCATCCTGAGAAAGCCGAAGCCCTCATCGATGATTTCGCCGAGCGCGCAAGCATGCTCGGCACGCGGCTCAAAGCGATCCATTGGAGTTCGATGGATTTTGAAGGCGCGTTCGCGCATGCCGACCTCGTCGTCAACGTCACGCCGCTCGGCATGACGCCGGCCGTCGACAACAAGCCGCCCGTCGACTGGCGCAGCGCCAAGCCCGGCGCTTTCGCCTACGACATCATCTACACGCCGGCAGAGACGCGCTTTCTCCACGAAGCCGCAGCGCTCGGCCATCCGACGCTCAACGGCGAGGACATGCTCGTCCTCCAGGGCGCAGCGTCGTTCCACCTCTGGTTCGGCAAAGACGCCGATACTGGCGTCATGAAGACCGTTCTGCGCGAGCAGCTCGAAGCTGCGAGCTTCAGCAGCCACGTACAGGATTGAGAAAGCATGGACAAATCTCCGTCAGATGGTTGCATGAATTGGGTTCGTCCGATAAAATAGAAGCAAGCAGTCTATGAAAATAGAAGCTTGCTTCTATTTTTTTGAAAGGAAATGAACGGATGGAACGAGATACACAAAGGGAACTGCCGAGCCTCCAATGGTTCCCCGGCCATATGAAGAAGGCGCAGCGGCTGATTGAGGAGAACTTGAAGCTCGTCGATGTTGTCGTGGAGCTGCGCGATGCGCGGATTCCGGCGGCGAGCGCAAATCCGATGCTTGCGGAAATCATCCAGGGAAAGCCGCGCGTCATCGCGCTGAACAAGTCAGACCTCGCCGACCCGGCAGCGACGAAGGCGTGGCTAGCGTATTTCCGCGCACAGGGCATCCGCGCCGTGGCCATTGATGCGAACAAGGGCAAGGGCATGAAGCAGCTCACGCAGGCGGCGGAAGACCTCGCACGGCCGAAGACGGAGAAATTCGTGAAGAACGGCGGGCGCGGGCGCGCGGCGCGCTGCATGATTCTCGGCATCCCGAATGTCGGCAAGTCGTCGCTGATCAACCGCCTCGCGGGCGCGGCGCGGACGAAGACGGCGAACACGCCGGGCCTGACGCGCGCGAAGCAGTGGGTGAAGATTGGCGCAAACCTCGACCTCCTCGATATGCCGGGCATCCTCTGGCCGAAGTTCGAGGATATGGAAGTCGGCCTGAAGCTCGCGTTCACGGGCGCCATCAATGATGACATCTACGACCAGGAGCAGGTCGCGAGCCTGCTCTTGGAAACGTTGCGCCGAAGCTATCCTGAGCGGCTCGCGGAGCGCTTCAAGCTCACGGGCGAGCTGCCGGAGAAGGGCTATGAGCTCCTCGAACTTATCGGCCGCAAGCGTGGCTGTCTTGTGAAGGGCGGCGTTGTCGATACGGAAAAGGCCGTGCGCATCATGATGACGGAGTTTCGCGCGGGCAAGCTCGGCCTTGTGACGCTCGATGACGTGCCGAAAGAGGACAGCAAGCCGGAGCAGGAAGAGCTATCGGCAGATTCAGCCGAGGGGAGGCCGTGAGATGGACACATCGGGCATGAAGATTCGCGAGGTCGAAGCGGCGCTCTTTCCAGCAGATGGCACGGAAGTCTCGCAAGACCTCATCGAAGCCTGCCGTCTTGATGCGCGGCAGGGCGTGGCGCGGCTTGTGCGGCGCTATGAACGCGAACAGGCCGAACGCGAGCGCGTGGCAGCGCTTTATGCGTATGAGAATGCGGCGGCAGACGAAGGATATGAGCTTGTCGCGGGCGTCGATGAGGCAGGCCGTGGCCCGCTCGCAGGCCCCGTTTCCGTCGCGGCTGTCATCCTGCCGCGCGGGCTGTTCCTGCCAAAGCTCAATGATTCCAAAAAGATTTCGGCGAACGTGCGCGAAGAGCTTTACGATGAAATCCAGGAAAAGGCCATCGCTGTGAGCTCGGTGCTCGTCGATGCGAAGACGATCGACCGCGTCAACATCTACCAGGCGACGATGAACGGCATGTACGAAGCGATTTTCGGTCTCGACCCCGCGCCGCAGAAAGTCCTCATTGATGCCGTGCATCTTGAAAAGCTGCCGATGCCCGAGGAATCGATCATCAAGGGCGATGCGAAGTCGGCGTCGATTGCGGCGGCCTCGATCATCGCGAAGGTCACGCGTGACCGCCTGATGATGCAGTATGACAAGGCGTACCCGGAATACGGTTTCGCGCAGCACAAGGGCTATGGCACGGCCGAGCACATCGCCGCGCTTCGAAAATATGGCCCGTGCCCGATTCACCGTCAGTCGTTCGAGCCGATCCGCTCCATGGTCGGCTGGATGGATGAAACGGATGAAGCGGATGCAGAAGAGGTGAGATGATATGCCGATTGAAACAGGTGCCGTAGGTGGCGTCCGCCCCGTTGCGCGCCCGCAGGCGCCAGGCGGTATCGATGGCGTCAATCGCAGGGACGGTGAAAGCACGCCGTCTGGCTTCCGACCGCAGACAAACGTTTCCATCGAAAACGCCGTCAGCGATATGGCGGGCATTCTCTCGAAGATTTCCTCCGAAGAGATGGAGACGGTCGAGAAGATGCCGCAGGATTTGCAGAAAGTCATCGAGAACGTGATGAAGCAAGCGTTTTCTTTCGACCAGACGCTCGCCGAAGGCCTCGGCAGTACGATGGAGAGCCAGCGTTTTTCGATGGAGCAGCTCACGACGGTCGCGCGGACGCTCTTGCAGATGAGTTCGCTGGCGGAAAAGGGCTATGATGTGAACATCAGCGACGGTCTTCAGACGCTCCTGACGAATCTCAAGGCAGCTGTCACGCAGGAGACGGGCGGGAATGCCTTCGAGCCCGTGCTTTTGCTCAAGGCGTCGTTCGACCTCATCAATGGCAAGGATCCGCAGGATCTCCCGGCCGCGCTCCAGCAGCTCATTGCTTCGATGCAGACGGCGGGCGCGCAGGGCCAGCAGGCGCCAGCCTCCGATGCGCCGGGCTTCCTCAAGCAGCTCGTGCAGTATTTCATGCCGCGCAGCGATGCCTCGGCCGAGGGCGGGGCGCAGACGGCAGGCCAGTCGGCCGCACAGGAAGGAAAGGCCGCACAAGGACAGGCGACGGCGCAGACCGCCCAGCAGGGCACGGCACAGACAGGGCAGGCCGCGCAGGGCCAGCAGACGCAGAACGGCGGGGCTCAGCAGGGGGCGCAGGGAGCCCCGCAGGGGCAGAACGCCGCAGGAAATACGGCTGGAACTGCGCAAAATGCCCAGAATACCCAGCAAGGCGGCCAGCCGCAGAACGCACAGGGCCAGACCGCGCAGGCAAATGCCCAGACGTCACAAGCACAGCAGCAGGGACAAACAGGGCAGACCTCACACGGTACACAGGGGCAGCCCGCGCAGGGGCAGGCGGCGCAAGGCCAAACGGCTCAAGCCCAAGGACAAGCGGCCGCCCAGAACAGCACAGCACCGCAGACTTCTTCGAATGCGAATGGTACCGCGCAGGGAAACAATGCAGGCCAGCCCGCCGCAGAAGGCCAGCCGAAGAATGGTGCACAGACGGCGAATGGCCAGAACGCGCAGAATACGTCGCAGTCTGCTCGACAGCAGGGTGCTGCTTGGCAGCAGCAGCCCGGCAACCTGGCCGAAGAGCCGCAGGCACCGGCGGCAGGGCAGGCACAGCAGAATGTGCAGAACGCAGAAGGCCAGCAGGCCGCACGCAGCCAGCAGCAGGCTCCGATGCAGGGGCAGGAACAGCTTCGCCAGATGCCGCAGGCACAGGAAAACCAGAGTCTGACGATGACGGCACGCGAGGCGAAAGAGCTCCTGATGCAGCAGCCCATGCAGAACACGCCCGAATCCATGCAGACAATGAAAGACCTCGCGCGGCTGTTCCTGCAGAAGGGCACGCTCTCGCAGGCCGATGCCAACCTGCTGCAGAACTTCGTCGACGGGCAGGGACGGACACTGCAGGCGAAGGAATCACGCCAGCTTGAGACGCTGCTGCGTCTCTGCCAGCAGAACATCCCCGCGACGGTGCAGCAGGCGGCGCTCCAGCACGACATGCCGGAGTTGCCGCGCCTTTGGGCGTTCATGCAGCTCTGCGATCTCTCCGTTGCAAAGAAGCTCAATGCGCGCCAGCTCAAGAAGGCGGGCAAGGATGTCGCAGAGTTCGTCTTCTCCATGCGCGGCTCGATGGAAGGCGACCATGCCATCCAGCCCGGTCAGCGCTCAATGAATTTCATGATGCCGCTCTACCTCGGCGAAAACGAGAAGAGCTATCCCGCCTACATCCATGTCTACGACGAGACAAAGCCGGACAAGGAGACGGGCGCTCTTAAGAAAGAAACGTGGCTGCGCCTCTGCGTCCTGACAGAAAACCTCGGCGCCGTCGAACTCACCTGCCGCGTCTATGAACACGAACACCTCGACATGCGCCTGTTCTTCGCGAATCGAGAAACGGCAGCAGAGTTCCGCGACCATGTGCCAGAACTCCGCCGCAGCATGCGCGGCTCGAAGCTCCACCTCGAAGACGTCGCCGTCGGCGCACCGGGAGAATAACAAGACATGCGGACGTACTTCATGCAGAAAAGCCAGAATCTATCGCTTGGATGGATTCTGGCTTCTTTTATTCGTCAATTTGTCTTTACGGGGGGGTCATTTGTAGTAAAATAAAAGACAGATAGAAATTGCATAAAGTTCGAAGGAGATGGTCGAAGTGATGAAAGAGGTGGTTGTCGTGAAAAAAATCTGTCAAATATTTTTTGTCCTGCTGGTGTTTTTGGTCGGTTCTTCCTCGGCGTGTTTGGCGGAACGTTGGATTTCAATGTCAGAATTAGATGATGATGATACACAATGGTTTTTCGATGGCGATTCCGCGTGGTTTAATTCCATTTCTGGGGATGGTGGGGTAAACGAAAAATGTGTATGGTTCCGAGATCATGAAAGCGCGATTATGAATATTCATTTTCATCTAGATGCAGATGAAGCAGATATAACGTATGGACAGGTTTTTTTCTATAATGGCTCTGGCTATCAGACCAAAGAGTTTTATGATGGACGTGATTTCAGTTATCCTAACGGAACTATTGGATATGAGCAAACAAGAAGAATCGCGAATTATGCTCGTAGCAAGTGAAGCTGAGGTAAAAAGTTTTTTTATTCTCTGAGAGGTGGATGGTCATGCGGAGGCTTCAACGTATTCTTCTTTTCCTTTTTTGCAGCTTCGTTTTTTCCATTTCGGTGGCGTCGGCACAGGCTGTGCAGCTATCAGATTTGGGAGCGGAAAGTTTCTATCAGAATCTTAAAATTGTTGCTGCAGCATTGCATGAATCGAGCGGGTTGGATGATTTGACGCATATCGGGATAGCTTCTCCTGATAGTCCCTATGATATGTATATCACTGTTTGGGATGGAACTATGATTTATATTTTTGCGAATCGAGCAGGCTATGTGTCAAAAGTGGTCGTCTCTGGTGTGCGGGTAAATGACCCGCGTGCGATAAAGGAAATGGCAAGGGCACTTTTTGCCGTCAGTGTCTGTTCAGGATTAACGCAGCAAGAAATTTCTTCATTGTCGTATGCGAAAGCCATGAGCACGGGGGCCGCAAGTATCTGGGGATCGAATGTCCATCGGCGAGTCGCAGTTGAATTTTATATCTATCAAAATCAGGCAAACTGTTTCCGATTTGTTGCATATGATCGTTAAATTTATGAAAAAGTATCTTCGGACGCAAAAGACCCTCCATAAGGAATCCGTTAAGCAGGAAAGCGTGGATTCCGTTGGAGGGTCTTTTGCGTCTGCGACCACGATTGTTTCTTTTAACCTAATACCGCAGATGCTTTAAATGCATCCGGTACAGCGACATGATCAGTACGTCGGCGACGAGCCAGCTGATCGGGAACAGCACCATGAGGTTTGCAAACGTCGGATGCATGGGGAAGTACCACCAGACGCCGACGAGGCGGACACCGCAGACGGAAATCAGCGTCGCGAGCGCCGGGGCGAGTGATACGCCATAGCCGCGCAGCGCGCCGGAACAGATGTCGTAGCCGACGCAGAGGACTTCGGGCAGTACGACGTATTCGATGCGCGTGATGGCGTTTTCGATGACGACGGGGTTCGTGGAGAAAAAGCCGAGCATCTGCCGCATGTAGACGAAGATGAAGGCGGCGAGCGCAATCAGGATGACGGCGCTCAGCACGACGCAGTCGCGCGTGACCTCGCGGCAGCGGGCGTACTGGCGCGCGCCGTAGTTCTGTCCGACGAACGTCGTGCATGCCTGCTGGATGCCAATGGAAAAGCAGTACATGTTGATTTCAATCGTGAACGCTGCGGCCGAAGCCGCCATGACTTCCGGGCCGAGGCTGTTGATGGCGTTCTGGATCACGAGGTTTGCGATGCAGAAGACCATGCCCTGCAGTGCGGCGGGCAGGCCGATGCGCAGGCATTTGGCGAGCTCGCCGAAATGGAGCCGCAGCAGGCCGGGTTCGAGGTGCAGGATGCCGGCGGCGTGCACCATGTGCTGCAGCAGCCAAACGGCGCAGACGAGGTAGGAGAGGACGGTCGCGATGGCGACGCCGGCCGTGCCCCAGCCAAAGAGCAGGACGAATGCGAGGTCGAGCGCGATGTTGAGCACGCTTGCGAGAATCAGGGCGTAGAGCGGCGTCTGCGCGTCGCCACGGCTCCGCAGGATGGCCGCCGCAAAGTTGTAGAGCGAGAGGAACGGCATGCCCGCGAGGTAGATGCGCAGGTAGATTTCCGCTGTCGGCTGGACAGCTGCCGGGACGGCGAGTGCATCGAGCACCCATTGCACGGGCCACTGGCCGAGGATGGCGACGACGAGGCCTAAGAGCAGCGAAAAGAGCAGCGCCGTATGGACGGTGCGCGTCGCCTCCTTCAGCCGCCGTGCTCCGATGTATTGCGCGATGACGACATTCGCGCCGAGCGAGATGCCGAGCAGCAGCGAGACGATGAGGCTGATGATCGTGACATTGTTGCCGACGGCCGCCATGGCTGCCGTGCCCTCGAACCGGCCGAGCACCATCGTGTCCGTTGCGTTGAATAATTGCTCGAGGATGGCCGTGACGGCAATCGGCAAAGAAAAAGCGAGCAGCTCACGATACAGCGGCCCGCTGAGCATGTTGACGCTCCGAGTGGACATATAGGCATGCCTCCTTTCAAAATTTGGCCCCCTCACCGAGGGGGCTGTCAGCAAAGCTGACTGGGGGTGTGTCGAAGGTAGGACTTTTGAGATTCACGATTCAAAAGTCGGAGGTCATTACTTTAT
>ONJV01000273.1 GCA_900318215.1 uncultured Veillonellaceae bacterium | reverse complement strand
CGTCCCGGACGCGGATGTCCTCGTGCGCGTCGCCGTCCATAACCGCCGCGCCCACGTCGATCTCAACACGAAGTTCGGCGCGCGCCCCGAAGATGCCATCCCTCTGCTGCTCAAAGCGAAAGCGGCGGGCCTGAACCCCGTCGGCATCTGCTTCCACGTCGGCAGCCAGTCCCTTTCGACGGCGGCCTATGAAGAGGCGCTGCTCTTCGTTCACGGACTTTTCGATGAGGCGAAAGCTGCCGGCCTCGACCTCACCGACCTCGACATCGGCGGCGGCTTCCCTGTGCCCGACATGGACGGCCTCGCCGTCGACGTCGCGGCCATGATGGAAACCATCGACCGCCAGATTGTGCGCCTCTTCCCGGATACGAACGTCTGCTGCGAGCCGGGCCGCTTCATCCCCGGCACGGCCGCGAACTTCGTCGCGATGGTCATCGGCACGAAAGACCGTAATGGCCATCCGTGGTACATCCTCGACGAAGGCATCTACGGAGCCTTCTCGGGCATCCTCTTCGACCACTGGCACTATCCGCTCTTCACGTTCGCCAACGGCCCCGTGGAGAAAGCGACCATCGCGGGCCCGTCCTGCGACGGCATCGACGTGCTCTACGAAGACTACGAGACGCCGCGCCTCCAGATCGGCGACCACGTTCTCGCGACAGACATGGGCGCCTACACCTCCGTCTCCGCGACGCGCTTCAACGGCTTTGAAATCGCGCCGACGTACGTCTATGAAGAAGAAATCGCACAGGATGCCAAGAGCGAGGACCAGGATATCCGCGCCGCCGCGCGTTCCTGAAACCTTTCTTTCCATTATGCAGAAAAAAATCGGCTCTGCCAGTTTGCTTGCTGGCAGAGCCGATTTGCTATATGTGACGTTATTTTGCTTTTCCGAGCGCTTTTTGGTCCATGAATTCCTTGAGGATGGCGCGCTTTGCAATCTTGCCCGTCGCCGTGCGCGGCAGATGCGGCAGCTCGTGGAACTCGCGCGGAATCTTGAAGAGCGCGAGATTTGCCTGCAGGAACTTCTTGAGCTCGCGGATGTTGATGCTCGCGCCCTCGTGCAGGCTGTAGAAGCAGGCGCCTGCCTGGCCGCGCAGCTTGTCCTCGATGCCGATGACAGCCGCCTCGGCGATGCCCGGGAACTGGTAGACGAGCTCCTCGACCTCGCGCGGGTAGATGTTCTCGCCCATGCTGATGATCATGTCCTTGAGGCGGTCGATGATGTAGATGTAGCCATCGGAGTCGATGCGTGCGACATCACCGGTGTGCAGCCAGCCGCCGCGCAGCGCTTCGTGCGTCGCCTCCGGCAGGTTCCAGTAGCCGAGCATGACATTGTCGCCCTTGATGACGAACTCGCCCGTCTCGCCGCGCGGCACATCATCGCCGTTGCCGTCGACGATGCGCCAGCGGATGCCCGGCACGACCGGCCCGATGGAGCCCGTCTTCGCCTTGCCCGGCGGATTCATCGTCACGACGGGGCTCGACTCCGAGAGGCCGTAGCCCTCGCAGATGGACACGCCGAACTTGTTCGTGAAATCCGTCTGGATCTTCATCGGCAGCGTCGTGCCGCCGGAAACGACGAGGCGCACCGTCTTCATGTCCTCCGGGCTCGCGAGCTTTGTCAGCAGGCTGCAGATGGACGGCACGATGTAGAGATCTGTGACCTTTTCGTTGCGGATGGTTGCAATCGTCTCCTTCGGCGTGAACTGGTCGAGGATGACGACTGTTGCACCTTTATAGAAGGAATAGAGCACCGAGCACGTCCAGCCGAAGCAGTGATACATCGGCAGCACGCAGAGCACGGTGTGCTCCGGCTTGCAGCCCATCCACTCCATCTGCCAGGCATTGTACGTCAAGTTGCGGTGCGAGAGCACGGCGCCCTTCGGCGTGCCCGTCGTGCCCGACGTATAGATGATGACGCACGGATGATGCTCGTCAAAGGTACCCGGCAGCGGCGGCGCGGGCGGCAGGCCCTCCTTCTTGCGGCCGCACGTGCGGATGTCGATCTGGCGGACCTTGATGTCGCAGCGCAGCTGGGCCATCGCATCGACGAGGTTCAGCGGCTCGTTCGTCATCAGGAACTTGATGCCTGCATCCTTTATAATGAAAGCAATCTCGCGATTGCTCAGCTGGAAGTTGATGGGAACCGCGATGGCGCCGAGCGAGGCGATGCCGAAATACGCAAAGACGTACTCCGCGCTGTTGCGCGAAAAGATGCCCACGCGGTCGCCCATCTTGATGCCGGCAGCATGGAGGCGGTCGCGGCAGTTCGTGACAGCCTCGTCAAATTCCCGATACGTGAAACGGCGGTCGTGATCGATGATAGCCACATCATCCGGTGCACCCTGGCGGGCAAGCTCGTGTACCAACATAATAGAGACCCCTTCTTTCTGTTCATCATTCTTGTTTGCTCAAATCAAGTAAATTTTATACTAGGTACTAAAAAAAGTAAAGCGATTTTACGACCAAAATTTTTTCAAAAAAAGTGTTGACAGAAAGGGTCGAAGCGTGTATCATATTACAAGTCGGCGGCAGACAGCAAGAGCACAGCACCGCAGACGAGGGTTCCTCGGGATGAAGCTATTTGCCTGACGGCAAATGGCTAAGTCATCCATAAGCGCTAAAGCGCAAACGGCTGACTTAAAAAAGTTCTTGACAAAGAGCTCGCAACGAGGTATCCTATAGAAGCTGATTCACGAAAGCCCTTCACAAA
>ONJV01000069.1 GCA_900318215.1 uncultured Veillonellaceae bacterium | reverse complement strand
GTCTGCAAACGCGCACGCCACCGACTGGGCGCAGTTGTATCCGCGCTGATGAAATTCATCTGCTTTTTTCAGTCGTTCTGCTGTCGTCATGACAATCAGCCTCCACACTCTCTCGATAAACCGTTTTCTTTGCTTGTCCTCCCTTCACAATTCGCCATTCTTCATCATTTTCCTGCCGAATGTTTCGAGACCCGTACATATTTCACGGCTCCGAGCCCGGCTTTCGCGCCTTCGTAGACAGCTTTCGCGACCTGGAGCAAGCCGCCCGTACAGTCGCCAGCTGCGAAGATGCCGGGGACGTTCGTCGCCATCGCGTCATCGACTTTGATGTTCGCACCGTCAAGCAGGATGCCGGCCTTGCGCGCGAGCGCCGTGCTGCCAGCTGTGCCGATGGCGAGGAAGACGCCGTCGATGGGGAGCGTCGTTCCATCCTCGAAGCGGACGCCCGTGACGCGGCCGTCGCCTTCGATGGCGGCGATTTTCTCCGTATGCACGGTCATGGTCTCGGGGAAGGCAGCCTGCGGCTGCTCGCCATTCGTCAGGATATGGACTTCGCTCGCATGCGGCGCGAGAACTTCTGCTTCGTGGAGCGCATAGGCGCCTGCGCCGATGACAGCAACGCGCTTCTGCCGATAAAAGAACGCATCGCAGACAGCGCAATAGCTGACGCCTTTGCCTTCGTGCTCTTTGAGCCCTGGCACGCTCAGCGTCGTACGCGAGGCACCGGCTGCAAGGATGACGCTCGGCGCTTCGAGCGCAAAGTCTGCGCCTTCGACTTTGTAGCCGTTGAACGCATCATTGAAACCGAGCTGCATGACCTCGCCCTGCTGGAACGCGACGCCGAGCCGCTTCGCGCCCTCGATGCCGCGCCGTTCGAGCTCCGCGCCCGTGATGGGCTCCACGAAGCCATAGTAGTTTTCGATGCCCTCAGCTTTCGCAAGCGCGCCCGGCCCCTTTGTCACGACGGTGACGGCAAGCCCTGCGCGCCGCGCGTAGAGCGCCGCCGAGATGCCGGCCGGGCCTGCGCCGATGATGATGATGTCCTGTTTCTTGTCTGCCATCTGATTCACCCTTTCGTAAGACAGCCGTTAGCGCTTCAGCGCTTATGGATGTCTTAGCCATTTGCCGTCAGGCAAATAGCTTCCAATGCTTTGTCCTGAGTATAGCAGGCGGCGGCCGTCGATTCCGTGAGCCTGTCACGATGCTTTTCATTTACGGAGCGTCCGATTCATGATATACTTCTCTTAAGTATACCGTTTTTCTCTCATATAAAGGATGTGTCAATATCATTGGACAGTACGGAAGCGGGCATCTTGCTCGTCCTGATCGTTCTTTTGCTGCTGCTCAACAGCTTTTTCTCGCTCATCGAGACGGCGCTCATGGAGGGGCACAAGAGCCGCCTCGAACGCCTCGCCGATGAAGAAGGCGACGACGCCGAGGACGCTCGCGCTGCGCTCGCGATTCTCGACGCGCCGGAGGATGCACTCTCGGTCACGCAGATTGGCATCACGCTCATGGGCATCTTGCTCGGCATCGCCTCGGGCGTGCTGCTCGCGCCGCTCCTCGCGCGCCACATGACGTTCCTGCCGCACGCGCAGGCCATCGCGCTCGTGCTTTCCATCGTCGTCATGACATACATCATGCTGCTGTTCGGCGAGTTCCTGCCAAAGCGCACAGCGCTCCAGAAACCTGAGGAAGTGCTCTTGAAGCACCACAAGGCATTGACGCGCCTCACGCATTTTACAAAGCCGCTCATCTCGCTGCTCTCGCGCTCGGCCGGCATCATCCTGCTCGTGCTCGGTTTCAACCCGAAATACGAGGACACCGTCACGGAGGACGAGGTCAAAGACCTCATCGAGCAGGGCACAGAGGACGGCACGTTTGAAAAGACGGAACAGGACATGGTCGACCGCGTGTTCCACCTCAGTGACCAGACGGCGTACGCGCTCATGACGCCGCGCACGCAGATGCTCTGGCTCGACCTCGAGGACAGCCTGCGCCACAACCTGCGCGTCATCCGCCAGACGCCGCAGACCATCTTCCCCGTCGGCCGCGAGAACCTCGACGATTTCTGCGGCATCCTCTACGCGAAAGACCTCTTGAACGCCTCGCTGACGCACAAGTCGCTCGAACTCTCACAATACCTGCGCAAGCCGATGTTCGTGCCGCGCTCGATGGAGCTGTTCCGCCTGCTTGAAAAATTCCGCGATACGGGCATCCACGAGGCTATGGTGCTCGACGAATACGGCGGCGTCATCGGCATGATCACGATGACCGACATCCTGCAGGAAATCATCGGCGCCTCACATTCGAGCGTCGAGAGCGAACCGCTGCAGGTCACGCCGCGCGACGACCATTCGTGGTACATCGACGGCCTCTACTCCATCGACGATTTCAAGGAACGCTTCGACATCGACAAGCTGCCCGACGAAGACCACGACCACTACCAGACGATGGGCGGCTTTTTGACATCGTATTTCGGCTACATCCCGAAGGCGGGCGAAACAGCGACGTGGGAGGACTTCACGTTCGAGGTCGTCGACATGGACCGCGCCCGCATCAACAAGATCCTCGTGACGCAGGCACCGACGCCTGCTGAATCCTGAAAGAGAAAGGAGACCCCCGTGGCAGAAGAAAGCACCATCGCCTGCGCCGCGCCTGACGAGCAGGAAAAACCGCAGGAACCAAAGGTCATGAACCTCAGCGAAGCGCATGGCGTCGCCAAAGTTGACAAGGAAGCGGACTCGCGCCGCACGCTGTTCCTCGAAGGCTTCCATGACGGCATCCCGATTGCGCTCGGCTACTTCGTCGTCTCGTTCACGCTCGGCATCGCGGCGAAAGCGGCCGGGCTGACGCCGTTTCAGGGCTTTGTCGCAAGCTTTTTCAACAATGCGTCGGCCGGCGAATACGCGGCGTTCACGCTGATTGCGGCGAAAGCCTCGTACCTCGAGCTCGCCATCATGACGCTCGTCGCGAATGCGCGCTACATGCTCATGAGCTGCGTCGTCAGCCAGAAATTCGCACCCGGCACGCCGCTCTACCACCGCCTGCTCGTCGGTTTCGACATCACGGACGAAATCTTCGGCATCACGATTGCACGGCCGGGCAAGCTCGCGCCGTTCTACAACTACGGCGCCATGAGCGTCGCTTTGCCCGGCTGGGCCTGCGGCACGGCGCTCGGCGTCATCGCGGGCGAGCTGCTGTCGCTGCGCATCGTCTCGGCGCTCTCCGTCGCGCTCTTCGGCATGTTCCTCTGGGTCATCGTGCCCGCCGCACGCAAGGATTACATCGTCGCAGCGCTCGTCTGCGCAAGCTTCCTGCTGAGCTTCGTCTCCGTCCAGCTGCCCGTGCTCTCCGAACTTTCGAGCGGCACGCGCACGATTCTGCTGACCGTCGTGATTGCGGCTGTCGGCGCGTACTTCTTCCCTGTCAAAGAAGAAAATGGCACGAAAAAAGAGGCCCCCGAAGGAGCCTCTGATGAATCAAGTACAAATGGGAAGGAGCGTGGCTGAGCATGGAAATCGAGCAAATCTACATCTACCTCTTCGTCATGAGCGCCGTGACGGTTGCCATCCGCCTCGTGCCGCTGACGCTGATTCGCGGGCAGGTGCGCAATCAGTTCCTCCGCTCGTTCCTCTACTACGTCCCCTACGTCACGCTCGCCGTCATGACGTTTCCCGCCATTTTGAGCGCGACGCAGACGCCGATTTCCGGCGCCTTAGCCTTCGCGACCGGCATCGCCCTCGCCTGGTACGGCGCCAGCCTCTTCAAGGTCTCGGCCGCCTGCTGCGTCATCGTGTTCGTCGTCGAGCTGGGGCTGTGCTGAAACCGCCTCTTCCGAAACAACTTCTTCGGAACCCTCTTTATCGGAACCATCTTCCGATGAAGAGGGTTCTTCTTTTTCTTCGCCCTTGAGAATCTTCATGAATTCCTGTCCCGAGATTGTTTCTTTCTCATAGAGATACTCCGCAAGCTCGTCGAGCTTGTCGCGATGGTCTTCAAGGAGCTGTTTCGCAACGTCGTGCTGCTGCTTGACGAGTTCGACGACGCGCTTGTCGATCTGCTGCTGCGTCGCCGCCGAGCACGTCAGGCTCGTGTCGCCGCCGAGGTACTTATTGTTGACGGTCTCCATCGCGACCATGTCAAATTCCTCGCTCATGCCGTAGCGCGTAATCATGGCGCGGGCGAGCTTCGTCGCCTGCTCGATGTCGTTCGCGGCACCCGTGCTGACCTGGCCGAACTTGACTTCTTCAGCCGCGCGGCCGCCCGTGAACGTCGCAATCTTCGTCTCGAGCTCTTCCTTCGTCAGGATGTACTTGTCCTTCTGCTCGACCTGCATCGTGTAGCCAAGTGCGCCCGACGTGCGCGGGATGATTGTGATTTTCTGCACCGGCGCGCTGTCCGTCTGGAGCGCGGCCACGAGCGCATGGCCGATTTCGTGATAAGCGACCGTGCGCTTCTCCTTGTCAGAGAGGATAGCGTTCTTCTTCTGGTAACCCGCGATGACGACTTCGACGCTTTCTTCGAGGTCAGACTGCGTGACGAAGGCGCGGCCGCCGCGCACGGCACGCAGCGCGCCCTCGTTGATGATGTTCGCGAGCTCGGCGCCCGAGGCACCGGCTGCCATGCGCGCAATCGTATGGAAATCGACATCGCTGGCAAGCTGGATTTTCTGGGCATGGACCTTCAGGATGGCCTCGCGTCCTTCGAGATCTGGCAGCTCGACAGGCACGCGCCGGTCGAAACGGCCGGGACGCAAGAGCGCCGGGTCAAGAGACTCGGGGCGGTTCGTCGCCGCGAGTATGATGACGCCGTTGTTGCCCTCGAAGCCGTCCATCTCGGTGAGGAGCTGGTTCAGTGTCTGCTCGCGCTCGTCGTTGCCCATGAGGTTGCCGCTGCGCTTCTGGCCGATGGCGTCGATTTCGTCGATGAAGACGATGCACGGCGCTTTTTCTTTGGCCTGCTTGAAGAGGTCACGGACTTTCGATGCGCCCATGCCGACGAACATCTCAACGAACTCGGAGCCTGCAATCGAGAAGAACGGCACGTCAGCCTCGCCCGCGACGGCTTTCGCGAGCATCGTCTTGCCGGTGCCCGGAGGGCCGACGAGCAGCACGCCTTTCGGCATCTGCGCGCCGATGGCTGAATATTTCTGCGGATTGTGCAGGTAATCGACGATTTCTGAGAGGTTTTCCTTTGCCTCGTCCTCGCCTGCGACATCCTTGAAATGGATGCCTTCGGACGACGGCACGTAGACCCTTGCCTGCTTGCCGCCCATGCCGAACATCATCGAGCCGCCGCCGCCGCCCGCTTTCTCCATGAGCTTGCGGCTGAAATACTGGCCGATGGCGAAGAAGATGATGATCGGCAGCACCCAGGTCATGAAGAAATCAAAGAGCGGCGAATTCTGCTCCTTGATGTCCTGCGTGAACTTCGCGCCCGAATCGTGCAGGCGCTCGGCGAGCGACGGGTCGCTCATGATGCCCGTACGGTACTTCTTCGTGTCGTCCGTATCCGTGAAGAGAATCTGGTTCTCCTGAATCTCGACGCGGCCGATCTCTTTCTGATCGATCATGTCCATGAACGTGCTGTAATCGACCTTCTCGAACTGCGCCTGCTCGAGATACGGCCGTGCCATTTCATTGAACATCAGGACGAGGAACAGCATCATGACATAGAAGAGCAGCAGCGGCTTCTTCGGTTCCTTGACTTCCTTCATAGGGTTGCCTTCTTTGTTCCAGAGTTTTTTCAAATATCTTGTAATTTCATCAAGCATTGACGTAGAGAGCCTTTACCGTGATATGGATGTCGTGCACGACCATGCCCGTCATGAATTCGACGGCATCGCGCGCCTTTTTCTGCGCTGCCGCGAGCAGGCTCGGGATGTGGCCGCCGTACGAGAGCGCGACGGAGCACGAGATGTCGAGCCCCTGATCTTCCTCGCCGACAAAGCGGTGATGCACGTCGACATGGCCGACCTTGCTGACGGATTCCTCGCTCGTGACCGTCGCCTTGACGATGTTCTTGATGACGGTATCGTCGATGCTGAGCTTGCCGTAGTAGCTGAAAACGGGCCGCACGATGGATTTCTCGCCGAGGCGGCGGCGCTTCGTGCGCGAGCGCTTGAAGAACGTCTGCAACGGGTCGACGAGGTAGCCGGAGAAATGCGGCTTGAGCTCGATGGTCGGCACGGGAATGATGTGCTTGCCCTGCTTGAGGCGGTAGAACCGCGCCTTGTCCATCTCGGCCTTCGTCGCGATGTCCTCGATGTGGATGATGCGCGAAATGGACGGCAGTCCGAGTGCCTTCGTGATCTTGTGCACCATGTTCTCTGACGTGCCGAGCACGAGGATGCGGTGCGGCTTGCACTCGGCAATCGCCTTACGGACTTCCTCGGCATGGCCCGGCAGCACGAAGATGGCACGGCGTACGGCCATGATGCGGTTCTTTTCCTTTTTCGCGGAATGACCGCCCATGATTTTGCCGTCTTTGATCAGGATGCCGTCATCGATGATGGCATCCGCCTGATGCTTGTGCGCAACGAGCAAAGCGCGATGGCTCTTGCCCGTGCCGCTCGGTCCTACGAGTGCGATGACATCCATGAGATTTTCCTCCTTGCCAGAGCCTTTTCTCAGCTCTGGGGCTCTGGCTGATAAAATGCCTCTGCATAGGCGTCGTCCACCGTGAAGACGCCGACCTCCGTCGGGAACCGCGTCGGGAATCCATGGAAATCCGACCCGCCTGACGGCTTCAGATGATAGCGCTCGGCCATCTCGAGATATTTCTTCGTATCCGCCTCGTCATGCTGCGGGTAGAAGCACTCCATGCCGTCGATGCCCTGCTGGCAGATGTTTTCGACAATCGCGTCGTCAAAGATGAGCTTCGGATGCGCGAGCACGGCCATGCCGCCCGCCTGATGGATGAGCTCGATGATTTCGCCGACTTCGAGCCGGTAGTGCGGCACGTAGGCAGGCTTGCCTTTCTGCAGGAGCTCCGAGAAGGCATCGCGCACGGTCGGAAAATATCCCTTCTTGACGAGCACGCGGCCGATGTGCGAGCGGCTGATGGACTTGCTCGCGCCCGCGACGGTCAGCACGTCCGTCTCGCGGATGTCGTAGCCGAGCTTCTGGAGCTTTTCGACCATTTCGGAAAAGCGCGTCCAGCGCGCCTCGGAGACATCGTTGAGCTTGTCAACGAGCTCGCGGTTGTAGATGTCGATGTTGTAACCGAGGATGTGAATCTCCTGCGTCGGATGATGCGCGGAGAACTCTAGCCCTGGGATGATGCGGATGCCCTTGCAGGGCAGATAGTTGTTCTCATAGAGATGCGCGACGCCATCGACCGTATCGTGATCCGTGATGGCGATATAGCGGAGCCCGGCCGCCTTCGCGGCCGCGATGAGTTCTTCCGGCGTCAGCTTGCCGTCGGAATACGTCGTATGCATGTGCAGATCGCTTGACATCTTGTGGTTCCTCCTATTCCCCTATTCATTCGCCAAAAAAGGGAAAAATCCTGCAAAGAAGCTTCAAAACGAAATATCCTTTGCAGGGAGCTTCACACCTCAGAGGCCCGTGTCCTCTTCGCGCATATAGATGCGTTCGATGTCCGTCGCGCGATTTGTGCTGTCGTCAATCGTCATGATGACGGCCGAGTAGACGGACGGCCCATCTGCCGTCTCGAAGCGCACGGGACGGCACGTCTGCATACGGTAGAGAATCTTGTCCGTCTGCACGCCGAGCACGGACTTCCACGGGCCCGTCATGCCGAGGTCGGTGATGTAGGCCGTGCCCTGCGGCAGGATGCAGGCATCAGCCGTCTGCACATGCGTGTGCGTGCCGACCATTCCCGTGATGCGGCCGTCGAGCTGCCAGCCCATCGCGATTTTTTCCGACGTCGTCTCGGCGTGGAAATCGAGAAAAATCAGGTCACATTCTTTCTGCATCTCGCGCAGCAGTTCCTCGACCTTCTGGAACGGATCGTCAAGCGGCGGCATGAATGCGCGGCCCGAGAGATTCATGACGCCGATGTTCTTTGCCTTGAAGGGATAAACGCACCAGCCCTTGCCCGGCGCATCGCCCGGGTAGTTCGCGGGACGGATCAGGAACGGCTCCTGGTCGATGAACTCGAGGACATCCTTCTTGTCCCAGACATGGTTGCCCGATGTCACGATGTCTGCGCCGCCCTGGTAGAGCTCATCAAGCGACTTGCGCGTGAAGCCCTTGCCTGCCGCCGAGTTCTCGCCATTCACGACGACGACATCGATGCCGCGCTCTGCGCGGAGCTCCGGCGTATACTTTCGGAACGCCCTGCGGCCGTTGTGGCCGACGACGTCACCGACGAACATGATTTTCATCTAAAATTATCTCCTACGTATCTGGAATCTCTGTGATTACTGGTTGTAGACGACGACACGGTCGCCTTCGCGGATGCCGAGCAGCCGCTCCTTCAGATGATGCTGCCGCACCGTGCCGAGCATGTGGTCGAGGAGGTTCTCCTGCTCGACTTCGAAATTCGGGTCAAGCGGGTCGCGCTCATCGAGAAGCAGTGTCTCCGGGAACGCATCGTAGAGGATGTCGGCGACGAGGGAGAGCTCGTCGCGCATGAGGCTCTGGACATCGCGAATCAGATGGATGAACGAGATGTGCCCGGCCGTCTCCATCTCCATATTGAAGACGCGCGGCTGGATGCCCGAAAGGTTGAGGAAGGCTGCGACGCTCTGCGCGAGCAGCTTGCCGATTTCGTCAAACCGCTGCTTCGTCACGGGTTCCTTGATGGAGAACGTCAGCCGGATTGTGTCATCCTTCGGCTCGTAGCCGACTTTCGTGATTTCCTCGTAACAGACGAGGATGGACGCCAAGAGCTTCACGCCTTCCTTGCTCGGCTTCTTGCGCGCTTTTTTCCGGAATGGAAAGGAAAACATGCTTTTCACCCCTTTTTATTTTTTGTCAGAAAGCGGGGATGGCGCGTCATGGCGCAATCCCCGCTTCCCTCTCTATCGTATAGTTTTCACTTTGTTTTCGTAGTTATGTGTTTTTCGTGTTTACTTGGCATAATCGACGGAACGCGTCTCGCGGATGACCGTGACCTTGATCTGGCCCGGATACTCGAGTTCGTCCTCGATTTTCTTCGTGATGTCGTGCGCGAGTGCCGCAGCACCGGCATCATCCACCTTGTCCGGCTTGACCATGACGCGAATCTCGCGGCCCGCCTGGATGGCGAAGCAGCGCTCGACGCCGTCGAACGACTCAGCGATTTCCTCAAGGCGCTTGAGGCGCTTGAGGTACGATTCCAGGCTCTCACGGCGCGCGCCCGGACGGGCTGCCGAAACGGCATCGGCCGCCGCGACAAGCACGGCCTCGACACACGTCGGCTCGCAGTCGCCATGATGCGACGCGATGCAGCTGATGACGTCTTTCGACTCGCGGAACTTCTTCGCGAGGTCGGCACCGATGCTCGTATGCGAACCCTCGACCTCATGGTCGATGGCTTTGCCGATGTCATGCAGCAAGCCGCCGCGCTTCGCGAGCATGACGTCGCAGCCGAGCTCGGCCGCCATCGTGCCCGCGAGATGCGAGACCTCAACGGAGTGGTCGAGCACGTTCTGGCCGTACGACGTGCGATAGCGCAGACGACCGAGCAGCTTCACGAGCTCCGGATGCAGGCCGTGGACGCCCGTGTCGAACGTCGCCTGCTCGCCAGCCTCCTTGATGCGGAGATCGACTTCGCGCTTCGCCTTCTCGACCATTTCCTCGATGCGTGCCGGATGGATGCGGCCATCCTGGATGAGCTTTTCGAGCGCGATGCGCGCGATCTCGCGGCGCACCGGGTCGAAGCCCGACAGGATGACGGCTTCCGGCGTATCGTCGATAATGAGGTCGATGCCCGTCAGCGTCTCGAGCGTGCGGATGTTGCGGCCCTCGCGGCCGATGATGCGGCCCTTCATCTCATCGTTCGGCAGTGCCACGACCGACACCGTCGTCTCGGCGACATGGTCGGCGGCGCAGCGCTGGATGGCGATGGAGAGGATGTCGCGGGCTTTCTTGTCCGCTTCGTCCCGCGTCTGCTGCTCGTACTCCTTGATCTTCACGGCCTTCTCGTGCTTGAGTTCTTCTTCCGTCTCGGCCATGAGGATGTTCTTCGCTTCGTCGGACGTGAGACCCGAGATGCGCTCGAGCTCCGTCTTCTGCTTTTCATGCATTTCGTCGACGGCCTGCTGCGTCTTGTCGATACGGGATTCCTTGCGCGCGAGCTGCTCTTCCTTCTTTTCGACGGATTCGAGCTTGCGGTCGAGGTTTTCCTCTTTCTGCACGACGCGGCGTTCCTGCCGCGAAATCTCATTCCTGCGTTCTTTCGTATCGCGGTCGAGCTCCTGGCGGAGGCGGTGGATGTCCTCCTTCGCCTCGAGCATGAGCTCC
The DNA here is from genome assembly GCA_900318215.1 of uncultured Veillonellaceae bacterium. Classification (GTDB taxonomy): domain Bacteria; phylum Bacillota; class Negativicutes; order Selenomonadales; family Selenomonadaceae; genus Selenomonas_C. The sequence goes on along the minus strand of ONJV01000069.1, from coordinate 577 downwards.
TTCTTGCGTGCTTCAGCTTTCTCTTCTGCATCAGAAACGATCTTGACCGCTTCGGCCTCAGCCGAACCAATCTGCGCTTCCGCACTGCGTTTCCGGGCTGTATAACCGGCGCCTGCGCCGATGATCACTGCAATGATTACCGCTAATATTGTTACGATAATGGTGTTCACCCCCTGTTTAACTATACCTTACTATTCTATCAGCCTGCGTGCGCAACGTCAATAAAAAAGACGTGCGAGCCTGCTGCGGTCAGAGACCTGCCTCGCGGCGAAGCTCCTCGATGGTCTCGATGCGCGGCTGCGCGAGGAACATCTCTACGCGCGATTTCTCGAGCTCGCGCTCGATGTAATAGAGCTCGTTTGGCGCATCGTCCGCCGGGAACGCAATCGTGTACTCGTGATAGAGCTTGTCCGACATCGACTCGGGCGCGCGCGTCGGACGCACGGCATAGGCGCGGAATTTGTCCGGGAGCTTTGTAAGAAGCTCCTCTTCCTGCTCCTGCACCTCTTTCACAAGGCCGCGATACGCCGTGAGTGCCTGCTCCGCATCGTCTCTTGCATGCGACAGCACGAGCATG
>ONJV01000285.1 GCA_900318215.1 uncultured Veillonellaceae bacterium | reverse complement strand
TGCTTCGACATCGACGCCAGCCGCTGCATAGGCTTCTTTTGCTTCTTCAAATCTTGACATATCTGATTCCTCCAAAAATTTTCTCAACAATTTGGATAAAATGACTTCAATGAGCTTTCCGTATCATACTTCGACGTGCTTGACGTCGAACGATTTCGCGACGACCTTGCGTGCCTCCATGAGGTCGTCAAAGGTCTTCGTCCGAAGCATCTGCGCGAGCAGGTTGCCAATGGCCGTCGCCTCGATGGGACCGGCATAGACCTCCTTGCCCGTCTCCTCTGCAAGCATGCGGTTCAGGAATTTGTCCTGGCAGCCGCCGCCCACGACATGAATCGTGTCGTGGCGCTTGCCCGTGACCTCCTCGATTTCCGCGACCGTCCGTGCGTAGCAGTCCGCGAGACTGTGGTAGATGCAGTAGAGGAGCTCACATTCTGTCTCGGGTTTTTCCTGCCCGGTCCGCTCGCAGTAGTTCTGCACGGCCTTGATCATGCTGTCCGGCGCGAGGAAGCTGTCGTCGTTGACATCAACCGTCGATGTGAAATAGCGGCCGATATGCGCGAGCTCGTAGAGCTCTTCGAACGTGTAAGCATGCTTGAATTCCTTGCGCAGCGACTGCATCATCCACATGCCCATGATGTTCTTGAGATAACGGTAACGGTAATGGTAGCCGCCCTCGTTCGTGAAATTGTGGGCGCGGCTCTTTTCCGTGCAATCGGGAATCAGCCGCTCGATGCCCATCAGCGACCACGTCCCTGACGAAAGGTAGATGCTCTCGTCATCCGTCGCCGGCACTGCCATGACGGCCGAGCCCGTGTCATGCGTCGCTGGCAGCACGACGCTCGTCTGGAAACCTACCGCCTCTGCCATCCGATCACTGAGCGGTCCGACGAGCGTCTTCGGCATGTGGAGCTCGCCGAAGAGCTTGCGTGGGATGTCGAGCCTATCCAGAAGCTCCCAGTCCCAATCCTGCGTTTTCGCGCTGACGAGCTGCGTCGTCGTCGCATTCGTGTACTCGTTCATCGCCACGCCCGTCAGCCGGTAGTTCAGATATTCCGGAATCATCAGGAAGCGGTCGGCACGGTCGAGAATCTCCGGCTCCGTCTCGCGGATGGCCGTGAGCTGGTAGATCGTATTGAAAATCTGCTTCTGGATGCCGCTCCTGCTGTAGAGCTCCGCTTCCGGTATCGTCTGGTAGACGACATCATCCATGCCCTTCGTGCGGCTGTCGCGATACGCGACCGGACTGCCGAGCACATTCCCCTGTGCGTCGAGCAGTACGAAATCCACACCCCACGTATCGATGCCGACGCTCGTCGGGATACGATCCAAGCGCTTGCACTCCCGAAGGCCCGCGACAACTTCGTCGAACAGGCGGTCAAGATTCCAGCAAAGATGGCCGTTGCGCTTTTCCAAGCCGTTCTGGAACCGGTAGATGCCCTTGCCGTGCTGCAGGTCCTTCTGCCAGTGCCCCACATAGACATCGCCAGTGGCATACTTATACACGCCTTTGCCCTGCCGCAGGTTGTTCACCCACTGTCCGTCGTAGGTCGAGCCGTCGCCCCAGTCGTAGAAACCGTTGCCGTGCTTCATGTCTTCCTTCCACTCGCCCTTATAGTAAGCGCCGCTGGCAAAGGTGTAGGTGCCCTTACCCTCGCGCTTGTCGAGCTTCCACTCACCGTCGTATTTGTCGCCGTTGTAGTAGTACATCACGCCGTGACCATGCTGGTAGTCGCGAAACCAGAGGCCGTCGTAGCGGTTGTTATTGGCGAAATAGTAGGTTCCCTTGCCGTGCTGCTGGTCCTGGAACCACTGGCCTTCGTAGCGCTCGCCGTCGAAGAAGGTGTAGGTGCCGTAACCCTGGCGCTTACCCTTGTCGTACTCACCCTCGTAGGTGTTGCCGTTCTTGTAGACGGCCTTGCCCTTGCCGTGTGGCTTTCCTGCCAACATCTCGCCCTGATACTCGCCGCCGTCCTTGGTCGTTGCCGACCCGAGTGTTATCTTCTGTGCACTGGTTGTCAGCGGCAGTCCCAATAGTAATAATGATATAATATAATGTTTCAAAACGCTGCTTTTTTATAATTTATCGCACAAAGATAGTTAAAAAAACGAGAACGACAAAGAATGTGAACGTTTTTTAAGGATAATTCCCGATTATTGTACCTCTATTGACCATCTTTAAGTGGGTTTCGGCCGTCCTCCTGTCAAAAACTTCTCCTGTACTCCTGTCAAAAGTTCTCCTGTACTCCTGTCCAAAGTCCTCCTGTACTCCTGTCTAAAGTCCTCCTGTCTAAACCCGTACTCCCGTCCACCGCGAAAATTTCGCGAACGGCCGTCAAATTTTCGGGAACAATCGCGAGAATTTCCCGTCCGCCCCGCACAGCGCCCCACCCTTTTGCCCACTGCGCACTATGAATGTTACATTAAG
>ONJV01000195.1 GCA_900318215.1 uncultured Veillonellaceae bacterium | reverse complement strand
GAAGGAGTAGTAAGATGCTGGAGACTGACTGAAATGCAAATGTTGCTAGAGTCTTTAGCAGCATTTGCAAAAATGTTTGGCCACAGCATCCTACTACTCCCCCCGCCGCTCACGCGGCCCGTCCCCCCTCAATGAGGGGGGCTGCTGAATAAGCATGGCTCCGTTCCGATTGTTATGTCGATAATGAAGTTGCTTTTGGAAGGTATCTGTGAGCATTTCACGCTATCCCCGTAAGCCTCTTCTGTGTGAGTTCGCGAGCTACGTTGCAACTTCGGGCGGAGGGGCGAGGGCATAAGAAAACTTTTAGCTGTGCGGACGGCAGGGCGTGTATTCGTTTATCGCTATAGCAATCTGTCAGAAAAAAACTGTTGTCATCAACCCGAGCAAGTTCGCAGCAGCGTTGTTTTCGTTGCCCTCGCCCCTCCGCCCTCGCCCCTCCGCCCCGCGCACGTATTTTCTTCGCGCGCACACGCCCTTTCTTCGCGAGCCAAGATATGCTAGAATGAATCCAATGATGTACCGAAATCTTTGAAGGAGGAACCCTTTCATGATCATCGTCACAGGCGCTGCCGGCTTCATCGGCAGCAACATCGTCAAAGAACTCAACCGCCGCGGCCGCACCGACATCCTCGTCGTCGACGACCTCGGCGGCGACCGCGAGGCCGACGCCGCGAACGTTGCGAACTACAAGAACCTCCGCGGCCTCCAGTTCATCGACTACCAGCACAAAGACGACTTCCTCAAGACCATCGAAGACGACGACTTCGACGGCGCCGACGTCGACGCCATCTTCCACGAAGGCGCCTGCTCCGACACCATGGAGTACGACGTCAACTACATGATGCGCACGAACTACGAATACTCGAAAGCGCTCCTCCACTTCTGCCTCCAGCACCGCATCCCGTTCTTCTACGCCTCCTCCGCCTCCACATACGGCAGCGGCAAGAACGGCTTTACGGAAGGCGACAAATGCGAAGACGCGCTGAATCCGTACGCCTTCAGCAAGCTCGCCTTTGACCGCTACGTCCGCCAGGTCATGCCCGCAGCCCGCAGCCAGATTGTCGGCCTGCGCTACTTCAACGTCTTCGGCCCGCAGGAGCACCACAAAGGCAAGATGGCCTCCATCTTCTATCAGCTCTACAACCAGATCAACGAGACAGGCAAGGCGCACCTCTTCAAGGGCGAGGGCGGCTACGGCGACGGCGAGCAGCGCCGCGACTTCGTCTACGTCAAAGACGTCGTCAATGTCAACCTCTGGTTCTTCGAGAATGGCGGCCCGTCCGGCATCTACAACTGCGGCACCGGCGTCTCCCACACCTACAACGAAGCCGCCACGGCCGTCATCAAGGCCATGGGCAAAGGCGAAATCGCCTATCGCGATTTCCCGACGGCACTCATCGGCAAATACCAGAACTACACCCAGGCCGACCGCACCCACCTCGAAGAAGCCGGCTACGACCTCGGCTTCCACAACCTCGACGACGCCGTGAAAGAATACGTCGACTTCCTCAACGCGGGCGGATACTTCGAGTATGGAAAATAAGGAACGAGAGGTCATTCCTTCGCAGGTGCAATCGCATGATTTGCAGGGACGTACCTCCGACACCCCTTCCGCCTCGCGTTGCTCGGCACCTCCCCCTGTGGTGGAGGCTGCTGGTAATGGAAAGCCCCCCTCTCAGAGGGGGGAGGGCCCGCAGGGCGGGGGGAGTCCCCTGCACGATATTTCAAATCGTACGACAAAGCTTCCGCGGGTGCGACAAAGAAAAGCCGTCTTCTTTGACCGAGACGGCACCCTGAACGTCGACGTCCACTACCTCCACCGCCCCGAAGACTTCGAGTGGCTCCCCGGCGCCCGCGAAGCCATCAAATACGTCAACGACGCGGGCTACCTCGCCATCGTCATCACGAACCAGAGCGGCGTTGCGCGCGGCTATTTCCCCGAAAGCGACGTCCTCCGCGTTTACGACTGGATGAACGAAGACCTCGAGAGTCTCGGCGCCCACCTCGACGCCCTCTATTACTGTCCCCACCATCCTCACGGCAGCGTGCCGGAATACACGAAAGACTGCACCTGCCGCAAACCCAAGCCCGGCCTCGTCCTCCAGGCCATTGAGGAGCACCATATCGACCCCGCAGCCTCCGTCCTCATCGGCGACGGCGACCGGGATGTCGAGTGCGCTGAAAGAGCAGGCGTCAGGGGTGTGAAGTATGAAGGCGGGAGCTTGCTCGAGGTTGTGAAGCGGGCTCTTCACCTTTTTTCCATTCCTTCGAACTAAGATAGAACAAGAACGACAGGAGATGTTTCATTTGCAGGTTTCCGTCCTCGCGAGCGGCAGCAAGGGCAACGCGACGTTCGTCGCCATCGATGGCGCGAAAATCCTCGTCGATGCCGGCATCAGCGCCACGCGCATCAAGAAGGCGCTCGCCGCCGAGAACGTCGACGCCGCTGACCTCGATGCCGTCCTCCTGACGCACGAGCACCGCGACCACGTCGCCGGCCTCGCGACGCTCTCCAAATGGTATCATCTCCCGATTTACAGCCGCCGCAAAACCCTTGCGAGCCTGCCCATCTCCATCCAGCAGGCCATCGCATCTCCACTCCTGCATCCTGTGGACGGCGCTTTCCGCCTTGCGGGTCTCTCCATCATGCCGTTTTCCACCTCGCACGACGCCGCCGACCCCGTCGGCTGGCGCCTCGCGGGCAGCCGCACCGTTGCTGTCTGCACGGACCTCGGCTTCGTCACCCAGACCGTCGAAGCCGCCATCGACGGCACCGACGTCCTCGTCCTCGAAGCGAACCACGACCCGGCCGTCCTCAAAGATGGCCGCTACCCCTGGCCGCTCAAGCGCCGCATATTGTCGAATCGCGGCCACCTCGCCAACGCCGACGCCGCCTGGGCCATTGCCCGCATGCAGCACCGCCCGAAAGACGTCTTCCTCGCACATCTCTCGCAGGAAAACAATACGCCAGACCTCGCGTACGAGACCGTCTCCGGTATTCTCAAAGGGCAGGGAATTGACGACGTGCCGCTGCATGTTGCAAGGCAGGATGCGGCGGTGCGGCTGATATGAAAGGAAGGGTGGCATGGAATCCGTAACGATAGAAGAAATTCGTCGTCTTTGCCGTGCTGACCTGATTCGATGGACAGGCCATGTTGCGGAACGCATGGTCAAACGACAGATTGCCCCTTCGGAAGTTCTCTATACTTTGATGCATGGCGAAATCATCGAAGATTATCCAGATGATTATCCATTTCCCAGCTGTCTTGTTCTCGCAATCGAAATGAATGGACGTCCCATCCATGTGGTTTGCAGCATTGGGAATGACGAACTTTATATCATCACAGCGTATCAGCCAGATACGGCTCGATGGGATGCAACTTTTCGTATTCGCAGGAAGGGAGATGACCTTTCATGAAAACGTGCACGTTTTGCAAAGCTTCGACAGAGCCGGGCGTTTCTACTTTTACGGTCGACTTGGGCAACTGCGTCGTCGTCATTCGGAATGTACCATCGGACGTCTGCACGCAATGCGGGGAACCTTATTATTCTACAGAAGTTATGCAGAAGCTTTATGAAATTGTCGACTCCCTGCGAAGCACGATGACAGAAGTCGCTATTGTGAATTACCCGAATGCTGCTTGAAAGGATCTGATCTTGTGAACCTTTTCAAAAATCAAAGATACCGCGCCCTTTCTGCCGCCATCGCCTTTTCCTTTGCCGCGATGACGTTCTCCGGCTGCTCGGCGGATGTCGGGGGGAGCAGTTCCTCCTCGGGCTCCGCTTCCTCAGGCGCGCCGACATCCGGCATCATGGCCGTCTCGCAGGGGACGGCGGACACGAGTGATCTTTCTGATGCCCGCAACACGCCGGCCGTCCGCGCCGCGAAAGCTATCGGCCCGGCCGTCGTCGGCATCACGAACAAAGCCGTCGCGCGTGACTGGTTCAACAACCCTGTCGAGACCGAGGGCGTCGGCTCCGGCGTCATCTTCCGCGCCGATGGCTACATCGTCACGAACAACCACGTCATCGAGGGGGCGAAAGAAATCATCGTCTCCCTCGCGGACGGCCGCAGCCTCAAAGGCAAAGTCATCGGCGCCGACTCCGTCACCGACCTTGCCGTCGTGAAGGTCAACGCCAGCGATCTCCCCGTCGCGGCCTTTGGCGACAGCGACAAGATTGTCGTCGGAGAACCCGCTATCGCCATCGGCAATCCGATGGGCCTTGAATTCCAGGGCAGCGTCACCTCGGGCGTCATCAGCGCGCTCAATCGCACGCTCGACATCTCTGACCGCCGCGTCAAGCTCCTCCAGACCGACGCCGCCATCAGCCCGGGCAACTCGGGTGGCGCGCTCGTCAACGCCGACGCGCAGGTCATCGGCATCAACAGCGCGAAAGTCGCGGCTTCGGGCGTCGAGGGCATGGGCTTCTCCATCCCAATCAACACCGTCCGCACCGTCGTCTCCGAAATCATGGACAAAGGCTACGTCGCGCGTCCATACCTCGGCGTCAGCGTCTTCGATCCGGAGAGCGCAGCCCGCTATGGTTACCAGCTCAACATCGACAAGGGCGTCTTCGTCTTCAAAGTCACGCTCAACGGCCCGGCAGGCAAAGCCGGCCTCATGCGTGGCGACATCATCCTGAAGATTGACGGCGACGAAGTCAACAGCGTCAGCGACCTGCGCGCCAAGATCGGCGACCACAAGATCGGCGACACCGTCAAGGTCACCTACGACCGCAACGGCCACGAAGAGACCACGGACGTCACGCTCGAAGAAATCCCGCAGGACGACAACTAAAGAAATATAGACAGAGAAAAGCCGCGTGCATTCTATTGCAGGATGCACGCGGCTTGTTGTATCTGTTGCTCTTTCTTTCTTCAAATCGAGAAATGTCCGATAAGAGCTCCATCGCCATCTGGGCGAGCGACTGGCTGGCCGAGGCGATGTCTTTCTGGGCGTCCTGCTGCTGCTGGACGGTGGTCGTGATGGCGGCGGCGTCGCTCGCGGTGGCTTCGCCGATTTCGCGGAGCTTTTCCGTGCCCGAGAGGACGCCGTTGTTCTCGCGTGCGATGCTGTCGACGCTCCGCGAGACGTCCTGGATGTCGCTTGACATCTTCGTGATGTGCTCGACGAGCTGCGCGAAGAGCTGTTCCGTGTTCTGGACGGCCTCGGTGCCGCGCGCGACGGCTTCGGTGCTGCTCTCCATCTCGGAGACGGCCGTCTTCGTGAACGCGGTCGATTTGCCGATGAGCTCGGCGACGCGCTCGGCGGCGTCGGCCGACTGCTCGGCGAGCTTGCGGACTTCGTCGGCGACGACGGCGAAGCCGCGGCCGTGCTCGCCAGCGCGGGCGGCCTCGATGGCGG
>ONJV01000186.1 GCA_900318215.1 uncultured Veillonellaceae bacterium | reverse complement strand
AATTATATATTTTACAATATGGCCCAGTAGCTCAGCTGGATTAGAGTATTTGACTACGAATCAAAGGGTCGAGGGTTCGAATCCCCCCTGGGTCACCATATTGTGGGTAGGTGCCCGAGTGGTTAAAGGGAACAGACTGTAAATCTGTCATCTTCGGATTACGATGGTTCGAATCCATCCCTGCCCACCACTGAAATCAAAAGAGCGTCGCTTATGCGGCGCTCTTTTTCGTACATGGAGAGGCTCCCTCTCAGAGGGAGCTGTCAGCGAAGCTGACTGAGGGAGTCCCTTGCAGGACATATGAATTTGTAGAATGATTCTTCCGCGGGTGCGACATCGTTATTCTTGTTCCAACGGGCATGACACCGTCGTTCCATCCGTATTTCTCCGCGCCGCATTCGTCCCCTCGAACAGCGCCTGGCTCATCTTGCGCATGAGCTCGTCCTGCTCCTGCGAAGCGGAGTAGACGAGGACGCTGCCGCCTTCGGGCGTCTCGCCTTCGAGCGGCGTGATCGCGAGCTGGAGACGGTGGCTCTTGTCCTTGCGGAACGAGTGCTTCTTGCGCGTGCGCAGCCACTCCGTGATGACTTCGACATTCTGGAACGAGGCGTTCGTGTTGTATTCCTTGTAGGCGGCCGCCGCGATCTCAGCGGCGCGGCCCTCGTCCTGCGTGAGGCCGAGGATCGAGAATTCCTGCGAATCGCCTTCCGTGACGAGTTTTGTGACAATGTAGTTCATACGATGTGTTCCTTTCTTTCGCTTGCATGCCAGCTGCCTGCCGACGGTGAGAATCTGGCATGGCTGGCATGCATGATTTTTGCAAACTGGATATTTCATAGAGCCACCCTTTGCGTTAGAATGAGGCGCAAAAGGAGTGGTTCTCATGATTTCTACGACATCTCCGGCTGCGGCAAGAGCGCAGCAGCGCCCCGCCTTCACGGCGCGCGAGCTCACGGTCACGGCCGTCATGACGGCGCTCGTCTTTCTCGCGACGTTCGTGCCGCGCATCCCGATTCCGCTCGGCTATGCGCATCTCGGCGACGCCGTCATCTTCCTGCTGGCGCTTTCCATCGGGCGGCGCGAGGCGCTGATTGCCGCATGCCTCGGCTCGGCGCTCTCCGACGTGCTCGGCGGCTTCCTCTTGTGGGCCGTGCCGACGCTCGTCATCAAGTTCTTCATGGCGGACATCGTCTGGCGCATCGCCGGGCGCGGCGGCGTGGGCCGCTTGCGCGTGCTTGGCGCTTTTGCCCTTTCGTCCGTCTGGATGGCGGCGGCTTATACGGTGTTCGGCGCTGCGCTCTATGCGAGCGTGGCCGCTGGCCTCGCCTCGACGCCGGGCCTTCTGATGGAGGGCGCGGTCAATACCGTCGCGGCCCTCATCGTCTGGCCCGCCGTGCAGCGTTTTTTGAAAAAGTGAATGAGCAAGAAAAAGCCTCCCTCGCGGGAGGCTTTCTTCATTTCTTTTCCTTGCGGCCCTTCGCGCGTTCCTTCGAGGCTTTTTCCTTTGCCTTGATCTTGTCGTCGAGCTTTTTCTGCTGCTCGTAGCGCGCGTAGTCGACGCCCATGCTCGCGAGCTTGTGCTTGACGGCCATGACCGGATGCTTGAGGTACATCTTGCGGCTGCCCGTGTTCATGATCGTCAGGAATTCGCGCGCCTGGCGTTCGCCGAAGCACTGGCCGGCGAATTCGCACTTGTCGCAGATGGGTTTCGTGATGCCGTAGCGGCAGCGGTTCATGCGCGTCATGACGGTCGCGAGCAGCGCCGTGCACTTCGGGCAGAGCTTTTCGCCGGACGTGCCGTGATGGCTGTGGCAGTAGACGCCGAAGGTCTTCTTGATGTTCGCCTTCTCCTTCGGCATATTGTTTTTGATTTCTACCGGCTTTTTCTTCGGCAGGAATCTCGATAAGATGCTCATGGAAAAATCACCCTTTGATGTTTTGATATATGAGTTCGCGTGCACATGGCACGATACTATCATTTTACGTGTTTTCCGTTCGGATTGCAAGCGCGAGCCTTGCCTTTTCGCCGCCGTTGTGCTAGCATGAGGGCGTAGCAGAAGATGACACCGCTCCGGCGGGTTGTACTTTTCACAATTTCAAACCGCGCGGGCCGAAGTGCTGCCTGTATCCATGAGGAACGGGATGGCCGGAAAACGCCTGTGTTTCCAAATCATGCATACCGCCTTCTTTTGCTGCAAAGCCGTTGATTCTTTCCAGCAAAGGGAGGTTTTTCTTTTGAAAATTTTCACGACCGTTGCAGAAACCGTTGCCTACGCCAAGGAGCAGAAGGCTGCAGGCAAGACCATCGGCCTCTGCCCGACGATGGGCGCGCTCCACGAGGGCCACATGACGCTGATGCGCGCGGCCCGCAAAGCCTGCGACATCGTCATCGCGTCCGTCTTCGTCAATCCCGTTCAGTTCGGGCCGAACGAGGACTATGACAAGTATCCGCGCCAGTTTGACGCCGACTGCGAAAAGCTCGAAGCCGAGGGCGTCGATGCCGTGTTCCATCCGAGCCCGGAGGAGATGTATCCCGCAGGCTATGGCACGTACATCACAGTCGAGAACGGCATCACGGACATCCTCTGCGGCGCGCGTCGTCCAGGTCATTTCCGCGGCGTCGCGACGGTCGTGACGAAGCTCATGAACATCACGCGGGCCGACAAGGCATTTTTCGGCCAGAAAGACGCGCAGCAGGTCGCCGTCGTGCGCCGTTTCGTTGCCGACCTGAATCTCCCCATCGAGGTCTGCATGGTGCCAATCTGCCGCGAGGAAAGCGGCCTCGCGCGCAGTTCCCGCAACAGCTACATGAGTGCTGAGGAAAAGCAGGCCGCCGTCGTTCTTTCACGCAGCCTGCGCAAGGCGAAAGCGGCCTACGAAGCGGGCGAGCGCAGCGCGGACAAGCTCAAGGCCGTCACGCGCGAAGAGCTTTCGCAGGAGCCGCTCGCGAACGTCGATTACGTCGATCTCTACACGTATCCGGCGCTCCAGAAGGCGGACACGGTCACGGAGCCGTGCCTGCTCGCCATCGCTGTCTACATCGGCAAGACGCGCCTGATTGACAATGTAATTCTTGGCTGATTTTCAAAAGAAAGGACATCACTGTGATTCTCAATCTTCTTAAATCGAAAATCCACGCCGCCAAGGTCACGGAGGCCAACCTCCAGTACATGGGCAGCATTACCATCGACCGCGCGCTCATGGAGGCGGCGGGCATCCTCGAAAACGAGCGCGTGCAGGTCGTTGACAACGAGAGCGGCGCCCGCCTCGAAACGTACGTCATCCCGGGCGAGCGCGGTTCTGGCGTCATCTGCCTCAACGGCGCCGCTGCCCGTCTCGTCCAGCCCGGCGACACCGTCATCATCATGTGCTACGCCTTCTTTACGCAGGAAGAAGCGGCCGCCTACCAGCCGACCGTCGTCATGGTTGATGAAAAGAACCACGTCAAAGAAATCCGCCATCTCGAAAAGCACGGACAGGTCGGATAAAAACATCAGATTGTCTTTTACGAAGCGAGCCTCCCTTTGCTGCAAGGATGCAGAGGGGGGCTCGTTTCATCTATTTCCCTTTCGGGAGCGGTGGTGTAGAATGAAAGGAAGTGAGCAGAGAGGAGGCGGGAGCGATGGTGGATGAGAGGGCAGCTATCTTTTTTTATTTTTCTCTTGCATAGGCAGGAATTTTCTGCTATAAAAAGAATATATTAGAGTGGTAAACTGTGGGGAGAAGTGTCACTTGGTGGCGGCGAGGTGGTGAAGCAGGATGTTCATGGGGGAATATACCCATGCGATTGATGCGAAAGGGCGTGTCATCCTGCCGGCCGATTTCCGTTCGGAACTCGGCGTCTCGTTCGTCATCACGAAGGGGCTTGACCGCTGCTTGTTCCTCTATGCGCAGGCGGAGTGGGATGCCCTGGCGGCAAAGCTCCGCACGCTGCCGCTTGTGAAGCCGGAGGCCCGGGCGCTCGCCCGGTTCTTTTTCGCGAGTGCGCGGACGCTCGAATGTGACAAGCAGGGGCGCTTCCTCGTGCCGGCGAACCTGCGCAGCTATGCAGGCATTACGCTGCGGCAGGATGTCGTGCTGACGGGCACGGACAGCCGCATCGAGGTCTGGAGCCGCGAGCGCTGGCAGGCGTACACGGACGAAGTCGAGCCCGACGTCACGGCCATCGCCGCGACACTGACGGACCTCGGGATTTGAAACGTTTCGAAAAAGCTGTGAAATCGCCAACGGCGATTTCTTTTCATCAAGGCGCGAAGCGCCGTCATCTATTCAATCGGAGGTGAGCGTGTGGCACAAACAGAATTCCATCACATCAGCGTGATGCCAGAGGAGGTCATCGATGGCCTCGCCATCAAGCCCGACGGCGTCTACGTGGACTGCACGCTCGGCGGCGCGGGTCATTCCTCGCGCATCGCCGCCCTCCTTTCGGAACGCGGCCGTCTCATCGGCATCGACCAGGATGAGGAAGCCATCGCGGCTGCAAAAGAACGGCTCGCGGGCTTTCCCTGCAAAATCGACATCGTGCACGACAATTTCCGCCATCTCGATGACATTCTCGGGCGCGTGGCTGCGCCGGTCGTCGATGGCGTCTTGTTCGACCTCGGCGTCTCGTCGCACCAGCTCGACACGGCGGAGCGCGGCTTTTCGTACATGCAGGACGCGCCGCTCGACATGCGCATGGACGAGACGGCCTCGTTTTCGGCCTATGATGTCGTGAATACCTACAGCGAGGACGACCTCGACCGCATCTTCCATGATTACGGCGGTGCGCCGTGCAGAGAACGGCCACCCCGCCAAGCGCATCTTCCAGGCCATCCGCATCGAGGTCAACGACGAGCTCGGCATCCTCGAAGGGGCGTTCCGCGCGGCGGCCGCGCATCTCGCGCCTGGCGGGCGGCTCGTCATCATCACGTTCCATTCGCTCGAAGACCGCATCGCGAAGAACACGCTGCGAGAGCTCGCGCGCGGCTGCATCTGTCCGCCGGAGCTCCCGGTCTGCGTCTGCCACCACCATCCCGAAGTCCGGCTGCTCGTGAAAGGCCGCAAGGCCGGGAAGCACGAGCTTTCGGAGAACTCGCGCGCGAAGAGCGCCAAGCTCCGCGTGGCGGAAAAGCTGCCTCCTTTTGAGGAAGGGGGTGCGGCCTGATGCCAGCGAGACTCCGAAAGGAATATTACGAAGAATACGAGGAGCCCGTCGCCCCTCAGCCGCGCCCGAAACGCCCGCCGCGCCCGCTCGTCATGCTCGACGAGCGCCTGCGCTCGCGCTGCAAGTGGCTGTTCCTGATTGTCGCGGTGCTCGCGATGGCCGTGACGGCGCGCGCTGGTATCAGCGCGAACCGCGGCTACACGCTCGTGGAGACGCAGCAGAAGGCGGAGGCCATCGAGCAGGAGAACGAGCGCCTGAAAATCGACATCGCGAAGCTGAAGTCGCCGCGCCGCATCAAGGACATCGCGACGAGCAGCCTCGGCATGGAAGTGCCGGAGAACGTCTACTTCACGCACAACGCGAAGGCGCAGCAGAAGCCGTGATGCAGAGATTCTGAATATACGAAGAAGCACGTTTGGATGATGGTCCGAACGTGCTTCTTTTTATCTTACAGGTTCGCCAGCAACCGGACCTCATCGCCGTCCTCCCAGACAGCTGCGATGCGTGCGCCGGGGATTTCTTCGAATGGGATTGCCTTCTATTTCGCGGACGGCGCGGGAAAATCCTGCCTTGCAGGGCGTTTCATTTCACGGTAGAATAAAAGTAACAATCGGAAAGAAAACAAAAACGGGAATGGAGGTCATGGTCATGGACAATCTTGCATATCAGGAACCGCCGCGTGTCGAGCGCATCGAGGGAAAGACATATCTGATGTCGCCGCGGCCGAGAGGAAAGCATAATCGTGCAGCATTCAACATTGCACATATTTTTGAGAACTATCTCAAGGACAAGACATGCATGGCGTTTGGTGACGGCACGGATGTGTTTCTCGATGATAAAAATTGGTACATCCCCGATGCGATGATCGTCTGCAACCGTTCCATCATCAAGGATGACGGCATCCACGGTGCGCCAGACCTCGTCGTCGAGGTGCTGTCACCATCGACATCGAAGAATGATCGTGGTGCGAAGATGCGCCATTATGCCGCAGCGGGTGTTAAGGAATACTGGCTCGTCACGCCGCAGCAGAAATTGGTGGAAGTCTATTACAACGTGGATGGCCATTTCGAAATCAACGAGACATACGCGATTTACGAGGACTGGGAATTGCGGGAAATGAGCGACGAGGAACGTGCGGCAGCGAAGACGGAGATACCGGTCTCGCTCTATGATGACTTCTCCGTCAGTCTCGAGGATGTATTCTGGAATGTCGATGCCTTTCAATGAATACGGAAAAATGCTGGATATGCGAATATCCAGCATTTTTTACAACATCGGGTCATTTTCCCTCTATTAAATTCCGTCCATCCGATATATAATGAAGGACGGCTCCATTTAGTAGCAGATAGTAACAATTTTGGGAGGACCACATAAATGAAGAAACTCAGCCAGCTCGCCGCGCTCGTCCCGGGCGCCGAGGTTGTCGGTGTTGATAAAGAAATCACGAGCATCCAGCACGATTCGCGCAA
>ONJV01000202.1 GCA_900318215.1 uncultured Veillonellaceae bacterium | reverse complement strand
CGAGCAAAAATCGTTCAAGAGGTCAACCGCGTTGATAACTTTGCCTGCGTGTTCCCATATATGCGAATATCCTACCGCGCGCGACAACCAGTTGATGTTAGTAACTATCTATAGATATATACTCAAATAAATATATGAATAAATATAGGAGTTTAGGCAAAGTGAGGCTAGGAACACTAGTAATCATGCGGGTCTAACTTTGCCTGCTTTAGTAGACTAAAATGGCTATCACTAGCTAAGTTACATCAAACTTCTAGGTTTCATGCGGGTTTGCAGGGTTCGGAACTTTGCCTGAAATAGTTCTCAATTAGTGAAAACAGGCAAGGTTCGAGCTGATTTTTGGTGTAAGAGGTGGTCGAATGCTGGAAAAGGATGTCGAAAAGCACTTTTGCAGGCGTGTGAAGGAGGAGGGAGGCCATGCTTTCAAGTTCGTCTCACCAGGAAAAAGTGGTGTGCCGGACAGGATCGTGCTCTTTCCAGGAGCTAAAATCTACTTCGTCGAGCTGAAAAGTCCGACCGGAAAGCCTAGAACCTTGCAGAAAAAGGTCTTTGATGAGCTGGAAAAGCTTGGTTTTCCGGTCCGCATCATCTTTGACAAATGTCAAACTGAGGAATTTTTGAGGGAGGTCAAGGGAAAAAATGAATAAAGACGAAATTGTTTTGCCTCGTCCGGTCAACGGTCCGGTCTATGACGGCTGGACGCTAGAACGGTGGCTGCTGAAGGTCTGCGAGGAGACAGGGGAGGCTGTGACGGCCTACAAGAATCTAAAGTCGGCCCGCGAGAAGTACCATGACTTCGTTGATGGGCTCTCGATTGACGACATGACGGATCCGAAAGCCGTCTATGCCTCCATGCTGCAGGCGAACACCCAGCACACCCGCATGTCTCTCTGCCGCGAGCTTACGGACGTCATCACGGCCGCGACCTCCGCGCTGGAATACCTCGGCGCCGACCTTGACGAACGCCAGCGCCTGCAACAGTCCATCAACGAAAGCAACGCGAAGCGCGACGAGGGAAGGAGGTTTCGGGCATGAAGCTCCGTCCCTATCAGGCATACGCCTGCCAGCAGATCATCGATAAGCCTGCCTGCGCGCTCTTCCTGGACATGGGTCTCGGCAAGACGCTGACGACGCTCACGGCCATCGACGAGCTCATCAATGAACGGTTCGAGGTCGGCCGCGTCCTCGTCATCGCGCCTCTGCGTGTCGCCGAGACAACGTGGCCGGACGAGGTGCAGAAATGGGGATTCGACCTCAAGGTCGTCAAGATCCTCGGCTGCAAGTCCGTGCGGCGAAATGCCTTACAGCAGGACGCCGACATCTTCGTCATCAACCGCGAGAACGTGCCCTGGCTGTGCGAGAACGTCAAGGACTGGCCGTTCGACATGGTCGTCATCGACGAGTCGTCGTCGTTCAAGAATCCGCAGGCGAAGCGGTTCAAGTGCCTCAAGCGTATTCGACCGTTGATTCATCGTCTTGTTCTCCTGACGGGCACGCCGACGCCGAACGGCCTCATGGATCTCTGGAGCCAGATGTATCTCATCGACCGCGGCAAGCGGCTGGGCAAGACCATCGGCAAGTATCGCGAGCGGTGGTTCTATCCTGGTTCCGGCTATGGGCACGTCGTCTACGAGTGGGTGCCGAAAGAGCATGCACACGAAGAAATCTACAAGGCCATTTCGGACGTCGCGATCTCCATGAAGTCGGAGGACTATCTTTCCCTGCCTCCCGTCATCAAGAACGAGGTGCACGTCAAGCTCGACGACTGGGCGCTGTACGAGTACAAGAAGCTCGAACGCGAACTCATGCTTTCCATCAAGGACAAGGATATCGTCGCCGCCACGGCCGCCGCACTCTCGAACAAGCTCCTGCAATTCGCAGACGGCTTCTGCTACGACGAGAGCGGCGAGCCTGTCGTGATGCACGGCAAGAAGCTCGACGCCTTGCAGGAGATCGTCGAGGACAACGAGCGCAAGAACGTCATGGTCTTCTACTGGTTCAAAGAAGACCTTGCCATGCTGAAAGGACGTTTCCCGAAAGCGCGCGAGCTGAAGACGGCTGACGATGTCCGCGACTGGAACGCGGGCAAGGTGCCGCTCCTCCTCGTGCATCCGGCGTCCGCGGGTCACGGGCTGAACCTACAGCAGGGCGGCAGCCTCGCCGTCTGGTATAGCATGACATGGAGCTTGGAACTCTATCAGCAAGCGAACAAGCGCTTGCATCGGAGCGGACAGGAACACACCGTCGTCATCCATCACCTTGTCGCGGACGGCACGATGGATGCCGAGGTCATGAAAGCACTGGAAAGCAAGCGCGAAGGTCAAGACGGACTGCTGGAAGCCATCAAGGCGCGCATTCTAGAATACGGAGGTTGGAGATGGACACGAGAATCTACGCAGCATATCAAGGTGACGACTACGTGATGGACGGAACGCTGGATGAGATTGCCGCGAGGCTTCATCGCAAGAAATCGTATCTGCAATGGACGAAAGCGCCAGCAGGACGCAAGCAGGCGGAGAAGTCTTTGAAGATGAAGAAGCCCAGCAAGCGGATTGTCTTGGTGCTGTTGGGGGAGGAAGACTACGAATGATTGCCTGTATCGTTTGCTACCTCATCGGGGGTGTTTTCGGATTTTGCACGTGCGCCTTGTTCGTCGGACGCAATCAGCATAGGAGGAATTGAACGCATGGAATACCATTACAACGACTATATCAAGCTGACACGCGAGTACCTGCGCAACCTCGTCTATTATGCCGAGGCCGTCAAGAACCTGACCGGAGAGATCGAGGACATCGAGAAAGAGCTCGGCGGCGTGTCCATCAAGTCGCCAGGGCTTGGTGATGCCGGTGGTGGAACACCAGAACTCAACACCGTCGAGCAGGCCGTTGATGACCGTGTCCGTCTGGCTGACAGGTATCAACGGCTTGTCTTTGAGCGCGCGCGCCTGCAGCAGCAGATTGACAAGGTGCAGAGTGCCGTCGGAAAACTCCCGGACGAGGAACGCGAGGCCGTCCGGCTGTTTTACTTTGACCGCCTCGGCTATCGGTGCATGGCGCGTGCCCGTCATGACAGCGAGCGCACCTGCCGCCGCCGGGTCTACAGCGCGACAAACAGCATCGCATTCATGTTGTTCGGCGAGCGTTCCGAGCGCAATATTGCCTTCATTTCGTAAAGTTGGCCAAAAATTGGCCGTTTTTCCGTTTCTATCCGTGATATAATATAAGCTGTCAGTTCAGAGGAAATACAACCTCCCCTAGTTCATAGAAGCATACACGTCGCGAGAGAGCCGAAGCGCCGGACGAACGAGTCCCGCCGAGGCTCTTTTGCGTGCATGGAAGAAGGTGATGACGGCTTGACCATGCTGATGTGCGACAACGATATCTGCAGGTACAACAACGACCGCGTCTGTGCAAGGGACAAGGTCTACTGTGTCGGCCGCCGTTGCCGGAGCGCGAAATACGAGAACGTTGTTTCCTTGATGCGGCGGCCGGACTGACTGCCGAAAGAACGATACCGAAATCCGAAGAAAGGGCGCTGATGAGGCGTCCATTTTTGATGCATCGAAAAGGAGGATGCGTATGCAGATCGTAGAGCGGAGTGTGGAAGAGCTCATCCCATACGAAAACAATCCACGCAACAACGGGCCAGCCGTCGAAAAGGTGGCCGCGTCCATCAAGGCGTTCGGCTTCAAGGTGCCGATCATCGTAGACAAGGACGGTGTCATCGTCGCCGGCCACACCCGTCTGCTGGCAGCAAAGGAACTCGGCATCAAGGTCGTCCCATGCATCGTCGCTGATGACCTGACGGAAGCACAGGTCAAGGCATTCCGCCTCGCCGACAACAAGGTCAGTGAGTTCTCGGGCTGGGACTTTGAAAAACTCGACGAAGAACTCGCGGGTATCGCCTGCGTCGACCTCGACGGCAGCATCGACATGAGCGCATTCGGATTTTCTGACAGCCCTGAAATCGACTGGACCGAGACACCAGAAATCTCGCCGGACAACTACACCGAGCCTGAAAAAGACCAGTTGAAATGCCCTTCCTGCGGGCATGTCGCTGGGAAAGAGTTTTTCAAGAAAGTATGAAAATCTTTCTGAGCTCGCTGGAGAGAGTGGGCACTCCTCTGATGGACTACCAGTGGATCAAGCACCTGGATGAGCTACCCTTCAAGCTGAAATGGAATCTGATGTCCTATTTCTACGTGAGGAAAGAATATGAGCGGTCATTATGGATTCGCGACCACAGTGAAGAAGTCATGATCGACAGCGGCGCGCATTCGTTCCAGAAGGGGCAGAAGGTCGAATGGGAGCAGTATACGCAGGAGTATGCTGACTTCATCCGAACGTTCGACCGTCCGAACATCATAGGATACTTCGAGATGGATGTCGACGTCATTAT
>ONJV01000023.1 GCA_900318215.1 uncultured Veillonellaceae bacterium | reverse complement strand
GCCACTCCGGAGCTGGAACATCAGCAGCGTCATAATCAGCACGACCATCGCGGGCACGGGGCCCATGAGCCATTTCGTGGATTTCTCGCTGTCTTCGAGCGTGCCAGCTTTTTCGATGCTCGCGCCGAGCGGCAGATTTTCGCGCAGGTCTTTCGTCGCGTCATAGGCGCGCTGCGTCGCGTCGTTTGCCGTGCCGCTCTTGACGCCTGCCTGCACGGTGATGGTCGGGCGCAGGTTGTAGCGCTTGATGAGGCCGTCTTCGGCTTCATAAGAAATCTTTGCAATCTGGCCGAGCGGCACGTAGCCCGCAGAGCCCAGATAAATCGGCAATTCCTTCATCTTGCCGAGGTCGCTGCGGTCGGCTTTGGCGAGGCGCAGGTCGATGTCGACGGTGCGGTCGCCTGCATAGAACTGCGCGCCCGTCGCGCCTGTGAGCTCCGTGTAGATGGTCTGCGAGACGGTCTGGCTGGAAAGGCCCATCGCGCGCAGCTTGTCCTGGTCGAGCTCGAGGTGCATAGTCTTCTGCTTTTCGTTCCAGTCGAGGTTGACGTCGGTATTGTTCGGGTCGGCAGCGACGCGGCTCGCGACTTCTTCAGCGAGTGCGCGCGTCTCGTCGGGTGTGAGGCCGGTCACGCGCAGCATGACGGGATATTCGTACATCGGGCCTGTCTGGATGTAGCGGAGCTTCGCGCGGACGTCGCCAAAGTCGTCGGCAAACGCCGTGCGGAGTTCGCCTGCGAGCTGTTCGCGCGTCGCGGTATCTTTCGCGACGATGACGAACTGCGCGAGGTTGTCGGCGTCAGCTTTCGGCGTGACGGGCAGCACGAAGCGTGGCGCCGTGCGGCCGACGTAGTAGGAATAGTTGTCCATTTCGTCGATATGCTGGCCGAGGAAATCGCTCATGCGGTCAGCGGCCGCCTGCGTCGCGGCGATGGACGAGCCCTCGGGGAGCTCGAGGTCGACGACGATTTCCGGGCGCAGCGACGCCGGGAAGAATTCCTGCTTGATGAATTTCATCGAGAAGACGGAGACGGCGAACAGCAGGGCCGTGCCGACGAGCACGATGCGCTTGTGCGTGAGGAACCAGCCGAGCACGCTGCGGAAGAACTGGTAGAATCGGCTCTGATATGGGGCGGGCCGGCCGTTTTCGTCCGTCACGGCGTTGACCTTGATGAGATATGTGCCGTAAAGCGGCGCGACCATGACGGAGACAATCCACGACAGCAGGAGCGCGATGCCGATGACGGGGAACAGCGCGCCACAGAACTCGCTCGCCATGCCCTGCGAGAACGCGACGGGGATGAAGCCGCAGCACGTAATCAGCGTGCCGGTCAGCATCGGTTTCGCCGTCGCGCGGAATGCATAGCACGCCGCATCGAAGCGGCTGTGGCCGAGCTCGAGCTGGACGCTCATCATCTCGACGGCGATGATAGCGTCGTCAACGAGCAGACCGAGCGCGATAATGAGAGACCCGAGCGAGACCTTGTGCAAGTCGATGCCGATCATGTACATCGCGACAAAGACGCCGCAGAGCACGAGCGGGATGCAGCCCGCAACAACGAGGCCCGTGCGGAGGCCGAGCGAGAGGAAGCTCACGCCGAGCACGATGACGATGGCCTCGAACAGCGTCTTGACGAAGTCATGAATCGAGTCCTTGACGACGCTCGGCTGGTCGGAAACCTTGTGGATCTCGAGGCCGACGGGCAGATTCTGCTCGATGGCCGTGACTTCTTTCTTGAGGTTCTCGCCGAGCTCGAGCACGTTGCCGCCGTCCTTCATCGAGACGGCGATGCCGATGGCGCGCTCGCCATTGAAATACATGCTCGGCTGCGCGGGCTCGATGGAGCGGCGCTCGACCTTCGCGATGTCGCCGAGGCGGAAAATCTTGCCATTTGCGTTGATGGGCAACGCCTTGATGTCCTCGACATTGTCAAACGTGCCCGTGACGCGCAGGTAGACGTTGTCGGAAGCCGTTTCGAGCTTGCCCGTCGCCGTCATCTCGTTCTGCGTCTTGAGCGCCTGCAGGATGGCATTCGGGCTCACGCCGAGCTCCATGAGTTTCGCAGTCTCAGCCTCGACGTAGACCTTTTCTTCCTGCACGCCCTCGAGCTCGACTTTCTGGACGTTCGGCACCTGCATGAGCAGGCGGCGTGCATCCTCGGCCGCGCGGCGCATTTCTTCATAACTGTAGCCGTCGCTCGTCACGGCATAGACCGTGCCATAGACGTCGTCAAAGCGGTCGTTGTAATATGGCCCATAGACGCCGTCCGGCAGCTCGCGCTTCTCGTCCTCGCAGAAATTGCGCACGTCGCGCCACGTCTGGCGAATCTGCGCCTTGTCCACGTCGTCGGCGAGGTTGACGTAGATGACCGTCTGGCCCGCGCGCGTCTCGCTGTTGATGTGATCGAGGCCCGGCGTGTCTTGGAGCTTCTTTTCGAGCTTGTCCGTGACCTGGTCCTGCATCTCGTCGGCTGAGGCGCCGGGCCACGCGGCCGAGATGACCATCTGGCGGATCGTGAACTGCGGATCTTCCATGCGGCCCAATTTATTGTAGCAGAAAATGCCACCAATCGCCGTGATGATGATGAAGTACCAAACGAGTGCCTTGTTCTTGAGGGAGACTTCGGTGAGATTCCTCATTTCAACCGAACCTCCTGCCCTTCGTGCAGGGTGTGGACGCCCGCCGTCACGATCGTCGTGCCCGCCGCGACGCCATGCACGCGCACCTGGTTGTCGTCAAACTGCTCAACGGTCACGGGCCGGAGCGCGACCGTGCCGTCATCGCTGACAACCCAGACTTCGGGGCTGTCGCCCGTCTGGTAGATGGCCGCGAGCGGCACGAGGTAGCCTTCATCATTTGCGGCAACCGCGCCCGTCACATGGACGCTCGCCGTCATGCCGAGCTCCATGCCGTCTGGCGGATTTGGCACGGAAATGCGGACTTTGTACGTGCGCGCAGCGCTGTCGGCCATCGGCGCGACCTCGCGCACCGTGCCGACTGCCTGGCCCGAAAGCGCCCAGAAATCGATGGCGACCTCGCGGCCGACCGGAACATCGGCGAGATGATTCTCGGGCACGTTGATTTCGATTTCGAGCTCGCCCGTCTGGACGAGCGTCGCAACGGTCTGCCCAGCCGCGACAACCTGCCCTTCCTCGGCGCTCATGGCCGAGATAACGCCGTCCGCGCCTGCCGTGAGGTTCGTGTAGCCGAGCGCGTTATGCCCCTGCGCAGCCTCGGCGAGTGCATTCTGGTACGCCGCGAACGCCGCGTCATACTGCGTCTGGTACTGGTCGAGCACGGCGGCCGGAACGGCGGCTTCATTGTAGAGTTCGCTATAGCGCGCGAGGTTCGACTGCGCGAGGTTCAGCTGCGCTTTCGCCGACGCGACGGCGGCGTCGCCCTGGTTCGCTTTCTGCGCGACGTCCTTCGCGTCGATGACCATGAGCACGTCGCCCGCACTCACGCGGTCGCCGACATTCACGTTGCGCGCGAGAATCTGCCCGCCGACCTGGAACGAGAGGTTTGTCTCATAGCGGCCGCGCACCGTGCCTGCATACGTGTCCGATGACGCGCCATCCGTCGCACCGACCGTCATGGATTTGACAAGCGGCGCTTTCTGCTCGACGGCCTGCTCGCTGCCGCACCCTGCGGCCAGCGGCAGGCAAAGAATCATCAGCAAGCAGAAAAGGGCACGCAGATTCTGCCCGCCCAAAAATCTTTTTTTTCTTTTATTCATGGGGAGCTTCCTCCTCTTTCTGTGCCTTCATCGTCTCGACGAGTGCCGGGATGTCCGCATTGCACGCGCGCGTCGCCGCATCGTGGAAGCCCTGGATCGTCGTGCCGACCTCGGCCGCATCCATGCCCGCCGCGAGATACTTCACCCACGCTTTGATGATGCCTTGGAAAAACTCTTTCTGCGTCTTGGCGTATTCCGTCAGGAAGATGCGCTTGACGCGCCGGTCGTGCGTGTCCTGCTCACGACGCACGAGCCCTTTCTGCTCGAGAAGCGTCAGCGAGCGCGTCACGACGGCCTTGTCGAGGAACAGCACGCTCGCGAGCTCCTCCTGGCTCAGTCCCTCGGCATCGTAGATGCGGATGAGCAGCACGTACTCCGAGTACGTGATATTCAGATCCTTGCAGCACTGTGTCACGAAAAGCTGCGAGCGCCGATTCAGAATTGTGAACCAACGGCCGATATTGACGTAATCCATCGAATGGCCCCTTCCCGATTCGTTGATTCTATCAATCAAAATTTCTGCAAAAAAATAGCAACTGCCTATGTCCAATTATAGGCAGTTGCCGAAAGCTTGTCAATCACACGCCCAGGCGACCGAGTTCTTGCCTGCCTGGCGCTTTGCCGCATAAAGCGCCTCGTCAGCGCGCTTGAAGAGCTGCTGCGGCGTGTCGCCGGGGAAGAACTCCGCTCCGCCGATGCTCGCCGTCATGCGGCGGCCGCCCGGCAGCAGGCCGCGCTCCTCGATGCCCGCGCGGATGCGGTCAGCGACCTGCCGCGCCTGCTCCACGCCCGTCGCATGCAGGATGACGAAGAACTCATCGCCGCCCATGCGGCCCGGCACATCGACATCTTTGCGCGTCTGCTCCTGCAGGATGCGCGCGACAATCTGGAGCGCCCGATCGCCCTCGTCGTGGCCGCACGAATCGTTGATGCCCTTGAAATCGTCGATGTCCATCATGAGCACCGTCAGCGGCTTTTTCTCATGCTCGGCTTCCTTGACCATCTCCGCGAGCGTCTCGTCCGTTGTGCCGCGGTTGAAGAGTCCGGTCAGGAGGTCGTGGCGTGCGAGGCGGCGGTAGCGCTCCTTTGCTTCCTCGAGCTCGCCAATCGACTGCTGGACGAAATTCACGAGATGGCGCATGACGGCCGTGCGCGCATCGACATGCGAGATGCGCCGTGGCAGCTCGATGGGCACTTTGCTCGGCGCGCCCTCGCGCATGCCGACCGTCACGAGCGTCATGTTCGACGTCAGGATGCGGTCCTTGCGGCGCAGGAATTCGCCATAGGCATAAAAACCTGCCGACGGCGCATAGCGGCTCATCGCGAGCTCCTGCTCCGTATCCCCCTCCAAAAGCAGGCTGCGCGCGACGCAGCTCACGAAGAAGATGGACTGCGGATGGAACTGCGCCATGCCGATCTGCAGCTGGTCGGCCGTGTCGAGGATTTCCTGCGGGTCGCCATAGGCGAGCTGCACTTCCTCGCCCTCATAAAAGTCCGCCGCATAATAGACGCTGCCATCCGGCGCATAGCTCCGCGGATGACGCGCGAGCGTCAGCCCATCGCGATGGAGGAACAGTGGGAACGTCAGCATGCCCGTCAGGATGTCCTCGTCGGGGCCAAGGCCAAGATACGTCTGGTAGATTTCGATGGCGGGCCGGTGGTCGATTTCCTGAATCGTGAAAGGGTCCTTCATCCGCGTGATTTTCATCGGACGCCCCAAAGGCTTCCATCCGAAGCTCGAATGTACGGAAACGGAAAGGTCCTTGCCCGCAAACGTCAGCACGAGCAGGCCGCAGGTGCATGCGTGCTCCGCATCGAAAAGGAAGCCGCTGCCCGGCCGGTTCTCCGCGATGCCGCCGAAGACCTCCACATCTTCCGGCACGCCCGTGAATGCATCAAACACCGGCTCGAGGTCGAGCCGCTCGCCTGCCGCGATGAGGCCGACAGCCCGCAGATGTTCTTTTCCCGCCAGGAATGAAGCGAGCTTTCTCCCCACAATTTCCGAAGCTGCCGGCACCTCGAACGTCATCGATGTCACCGAAGCCACGTCCTCCGCACCGAAATCGTAGAGTCGCACATCTGCAACGCTGTCCTCGAAGAACAGGAACGAGACAATCGTCTTCCTGCCCTCCGTATGGCCGTCCGCAATCGCGCGTGCCGACACGACGCCTGCAATCTTTGCCCCCGGCATCCCATGCTGGATCGTGCTGCGCAGCTGCAGGAGCAGCGGCAGGTCCGACTGCGGCCCGCAGAGCATCACGAGCACCGAGCGCGCCCCGCCCATCCGGCGCTCCGCATCTCGCACGAAATCCAGCACGGGCAAGAATTCCTCTGCATCGCTCACCGCGAAAGAAAGCTCTTTCATTTTTATTATTTCACCTCGAATCTCCTCAAAAGCAATTACATTTGGTTATCATCATAGCAGGTATTGTCCTCATTTGCAAGGAGAAATGTCCCAGTGAAAACGATTTCATGAAAATAATCCCAAAAACTTCAAAAAAGAAAGCCCTTTGCCTCACGCCCACAGGCGTATATAATGGAAGGGACAACATCGCAAGGAGGTTTTTCTATGCAGCAAAAGCCCAGAATCGGACACATCGACTTTCTCAACGTCCTGCCGCTCGCTTACGGATACGAGCACGGCGGCGACGAGGGCGCTTTCGACATCCGGCGCGGCGTGCCGGCCGTGCTCAACAGCGACATCGCGGCGGGCCGCCTCGACATCAGCAACGTCTCTTCCATCCTCTACGCGCGCCATGCCGAGAAGCTCTGCGTGCTGCCGCATGTCTGCGTTTCTTCTGACGGCCCCGTCGAGAGCATCCTGCTCGTCTCGAAAAAGCCCATCGAAGAGCTCGAGGACGACCCCATCGCGCTGACGGCCAAGAGCGCAACCTCGCACGCGCTGCTCAAGATCATCCTCCGGAGCGGCTACGGCGCCAACCCGCGCTACACCGTGCAGAACCTCTCGCCCGAGCATCCCATCCCTGACGACCAGACCGCCGCGCTCTTCATCGGCGACGACGCGCTCTACCTTTACTGGCACGCGAGCCCGCAGCTCTACGCCTACGACCTCGGCGCCGAGTGGAAGAAGCTCACGGGCAAAAAGATGGTCTACGCCCTCTGGGTCGCGACGAAAGATTTTGCCGCCCGCTCGCCCGAAGGACTGAGGCGCGCCGCCGCGCTCATCGAGGAGAGCTTCGCCTATGGCATCGCGCACAAGGATGAAGCCATCCGCTCCGTCCTCGACGAGAAGCCGTTCCTCTACCACGAGCTCGACGAATACCTCGGCGGCGTCATCCGCTGGGACCTCGCAGACGACTACCTCGACGGCCTCCGTACGTACTACGCCCTCGCCGAACAGAACGGCCTCATCGAAAAAGCGCCCGCCATCGAGTTCGCGGACGTCTGAACGTTCCTATCATATAGAAGCCGGGCGGCTGCATCCCGATGTTGCAGGATGCAGCCGCCCGGCTTTTCATGTGATGAGGTTGTAGTATTTCTGGCGTTTTCATCGCGACGGCCGAGGCCGCGACCATCAGCCCTCGATGGCAATCGTATGACCGGTGTCTTCCGCCTGGACGGTCTTCGGCATGTGGATGGAGAGGATGCCGTCCTTGTAGTCCGCCGTGGCTTTCGAATCGTCAATGCCGTCGATGTAGAACGAGCGGCTCACGCTGCTCTGGCTGCGCTCGCGGCGGACGTAATTGCCCGCCTCGTCCTTCTCATCGCTGCTCGTCTCGTTCTTCGCACCGATTGTCAGGTAGTTGTCCTTGTACGTCAGTGTGATGTTGCCTTTCTGGAAGCCCGGCAGCTCTGCGGTGAGGTCGTAGCTGTCGCCGTTGTCCTTGACATCGACCTTGAACTCCGGCGTATGGAATCCCGACATGAACGGCTCATCGAAAACATTCATCATACGGTCGAACACATTGTCCATCGTATCAACATCGTTACGCATAGCAAACGGAACCAAACCAAACATGATCAAAATCCCCTTTCAACATCTCGTCGCATCCGCATCTGCGGGGCGGCGGCTTTGACAAATCTTTCGAGGTCCCGGGGCTCCGGTTCTCTCTTCCGTGCCCCTTTCCTCTTGACATCTATATCGTACCGCTCTTTGGTCAAAAAGTCAATAGGTCAAAAAGAAAAATTTGACTTTTTGACGAAAATATTTTCAAAGGCTTCGCCGTTGACGCCCTGCATGAAACATGGTAGAATATTGTACGTTCCTTTGAAAGGTCGGACCGCAGCGTCCGGGTCTCGCGCAATGGCGCCTCACGAACCACGTCAGGTCCGGAAGGAAGCAGCGTTAAGAGAGATACGTCATGTGCCGCGAGGGTGCCTGGAGGCTGTGGCCCGTCGTTTCAAAGGAAAGCAAAGGAGGCCGTTGCAATCGTTTCTGCAACGGCTTCTTTTTCTATCTATAGAAAAGAGAAAGGACACGCATCATGGCGTACATCGCACTCTATCGTAAATGGCGGCCGCACACGTTCCGCGACCTCGTCGGGCAGGACCATATCTCGCGCACGCTCTCGCAGGCCATCACATCGGGGCGCATCGGCCACGCCTATCTTTTCTCCGGCCCGCGCGGCACGGGCAAGACGAGCACGGCAAAAATCCTTGCGATGGCGCTGAACTGCAAGGAGGGCCCGACGCCTGACCCGTGCGGCCAGTGCGAGAGCTGCCAGCGCATCATGGACGGCTCGGCCATGGATGTTTTTGAAATCGACGCGGCATCGAACCGCGGCATCGACGAGA
Organism: uncultured Veillonellaceae bacterium; assembly: GCA_900318215.1. Lineage (GTDB taxonomy): Bacteria > Bacillota > Negativicutes > Selenomonadales > Selenomonadaceae > Selenomonas_C. The sequence continues at coordinate 32,000 of ONJV01000023.1, read as the reverse complement.
TCCGCGGCCTGCGCGAGACGGTGAAGTTTGCCCCCGCCGAAGGCCGCTACAAGGTCTACATCATCGACGAGGTACACATGCTGACGGCCGAGGCGTTCAATGCCCTACTCAAGACACTCGAAGAGCCGCCCGTGCATGTCGTCTTCATCCTCGCGACGACGGAGGCGCACAAAGTGCCGCCGACCATCCAGTCGCGCTGCCAGCGCTTTGACTTCCGCCGCATCACGGTCGGCGAAATCCAGGGACGCCTGCGCTACATCTGCGACGAGATGAAGACCGAAGCCGACGACAAGGCGCTCGAGCTCATCGCGCTCCAAGCAGACGGCGGCCTGCGCGACGCGCTCTCGATTCTCGACCAGTGCATCTCGCTTTCGGACGGCCGCGTGACGGAGGCGCAGGTGCAGGAGATGCTCGGCCTCGTCGGCCACAGCTGGATCTACCGCATGACGGAGGCGCTCGCGGCGGGCAAGGCACAGGACGTGCTGAACCTCGTCGCCGAGCTCCTGCGCGACGGCAAGGACCTGCGGCAGATTGTCGCCGAACTCGAACTGCATCTGCGGAGCCTCATGATTTATCAGGCAGCTGGCACGGTCGAGGGGCTCGACCTCTACGCCGAGCCTGAGGACGTGCTGAAAAAGCAGGCAGCGTTCTGGCCGGGCGAAACCATCATGCAGATGCTGGCGCGGCTCCATGAGACGACGCAGGAACTGCGCTGGTCGCCGCAGCCGCGCATCACGGTCGAAATTGCCCTGCTCGCGCTCTGCAAAGGGGAACTCGGCGGCGTAACGTTCGGCAGAAACACCGCCCAGGGGAAGTCGGCCGTTCCCGAGCGTGGTGCTGCAAAGTTTGACGGCATGTTCCCCGCCAACGGCACGCTTCGCGCGGACGGCACGAAGGCCTCCGCCGACGACGCCCGCTTCTCTCAGCTCGAAGCAAAAATCGCACAGCTCGCGGCGCAGCTGGCCGCAAGACCGGCACCGTCCGCAGGAACCGCCGCGCCTGCGGCCAGCGCGCCGCAAGCAGCTGCTCCAACCGCAGGCCCGCAGGATGCCAGCACCTCAGCCGCTGCAAATGCTACGCCATCTGTCCCCCGTCCGGCTGCAGGCACGCCTGCGCCGAACCTCGCGATTTCCGAGGACGACCAGCTCCTCTGGCAGAAAGTCGTCCAAACGTTCCGCGACCAGAGCCGCATGTCGACCGTCGCCTGCCTCCAGCAAGCGGCGTTCTCCGGTTTTTCCGGCGGCCGCTGCTATCTGACCTTCCCGACCGACATGCTCGCCCAGCTCACGATGCGCATCTACCGCACGCAGGTCGAGCAAGTGCTCGCCGGTCTTTTCGGCCACGAGATGCAGCTCGTCTGCACGGCAGCAGCCGCACCGCCACCGCCGCCCGCACCGCCAAAACCCGCAAAGCCCGAAAAGCCGCCACTCCCCTACGAAGAACATCCGGCCGACGTCGACATGGACGCCCTGCCGCCCGAACAGCAGAAGAACCTCCAGAACGCCATCGACATCTTAGGCGGCGACATCATCGAGCCCCCGCCGCCCATCAGCGATGCCGACGCCCCGCCGCCGCCAGAAGAAGAATGAGGCTGCGAATTGACGGAGGCCCCATTTTCTGCTACTCTAAAGAAAGAAATCTTCAATCAAAAACCGAGAGGAGAACACACATATGTTTGGTGGAATGGGCAACATGGGCAACATGGCCGGCATGATGAAGCGCGTCCAGAAAATGCAGAACGAAATGAAGAAGATGCAGGACGAGCTCAAGCGCAAGACCGTCGACGTCACGGCTGGCGGCGGCGCCGTCAAAATCGTCATGGACGGCGAGAAGCAGGTGCAGAGCCTCACGCTCGACCCGGCCGCTGTCGATCCTGAAGACGTCGAGATGCTGCAGGACCTCCTGACCGCCGCTTTCAACGAAGCGACGCGCAAGGTCGACGACATGATGAAGACCGAGATGGGCAAGCTCGCGAGCGGCCTCGGCCTGCCGCCGGGAATGATCTGATGCAGTACATCGCACCCCTCCAGAAACTCATCGAACACTTTCGCGCACTGCCGGGCATTGGCCAGAAAACGGCAGTGCGTTTGGCGTATCACGTGCTCGACATGCCGCCCGCCGATGCCCGGGCGCTTGCAAACGCCATCCTCGAAGCCAAAGAAAAAATCGGCTGCTGCAACACCTGCTGGAACCTCAGCGACCAGAACCCCTGTGCCATCTGCGCGTCGGAAAAGCGCGACCACAGCGTCATCTGCGTCGTCGAGCAGCCGCAGGACGTCGCCGCGATGGAGCGCATGCACGAATTTAACGGCGTCTACCACGTCCTGCACGGCGCGCTCTCGCCGCTCGAAGGCGTCGGCCCCGACGACCTGCGCATCAAGGAACTCTTCGCGCGCCTCTACGACGACACCGTCAAAGAAGTCATCATGGCCACAAACCCGACCGTCGAAGGCGAGGCGACCGCCATGTACCTCGCAAAGCTCCTGAAGCCCGCGGGCCTCAAAGTCACGCGCATCGCCCACGGCCTGCCCATTGGCGGCGACCTCGAATACGCGGACGAAGTCACGCTCGCCAAGGCTATGGAAAATCGGAGGGAAATCTAAATGTTTGAAACCGTCATCGGCGTCGCCATCGGCATCATCATCCTCGCGCTCATCATGAAGCTCGTCGCGCTGCCGATTCATCTGTTCTGGAAATTCATCACGAACAGCATCATCGGCGCCATCATGCTCTGGGTCGTCAACCTCTTCGGCGCGAACGTCCCCATCGACATCCTCCGCGCCCTGATTGCCGGCATCTTCGGCATCCCCGGCGTCATCGCCATCCTGCTGTACCAGTATCTCTGACATCCGGAAAAGCTACGAAAAAACGGCCTCCGCCATGCATTCCTGCATGGGCGAAGGCCGCTTTTTATATTTCTATCAGAACCGGAACTTCTGCAGCGTCCCCTGCAAGTCCTGCGCGAGCTTGGCGAGGGAATCGCTGGCGCCTGCGATCTCGGAGGCGGAAGCAGACTGCTCTTCCGTCGCAGCCGAGACGTTCTCCATCTCGCTCGCAACCGTCGCGCCCTGCGCGTCAATCTCCTGGATGCTGCCGGAGATGCCATTCGCGGCGTCGGCGGCATCGCGCATGGCCTGCGCCATCTGGCGGACTTCCTGCGAGACGCTGTTGACGTAGCCCTGGATGCCTTGGAACGTCTCGCGCAGTCCCTCGACGCTCTTCGCGCCCTCGGCGACAGCCGTGCTCCCGGCCTGCATGGACGAGACGGCGCGGCTCGTATCGCTCTGGATGCCCTGGATCAGCGTCTCGATCTGCTGCGCGGCCTCGGCCGACTCCTCGGCGAGCTTACGGACTTCGTCTGCGACGACGGAGAAACCGCGTCCTTGCTCGCCGGCACGCGCCGCCTCGATGGCTGCATTCAGCGCGAGGAGGTTCGTCTGCTCCGCGATGCCCGAGATGGTCTCGACAATCTGGCCGATTTCCTGCGAGCGCGCGCCGAGCTGATCGACGATGGCCGTCGAATCGCCGACCGTCGCCTCGACGCTCTTGATCTGCTCGACGGATGCCGCGATGGCCTTGCCGCCGGCGGCCGCCTGCTCGAACGCCGCCGCCGCGTGCTCCGCGACCTTGTCGGCCTCGCCCTGCAGCTTCTGCACCGTCTCCGAGACATTTCCGACCGACTGCGTGCTGACATCGATGCCTTTCTGCTGGTTCACGACCGCATCCGATGCCTGCTGGACAGACTGCGCGACCTGCGTCGACGCCTGCGCCGACTGCTGCGAGCTCGCCGTGAGCTCCTCGGACGCCGCCGCGATATGCTCGGCCGACGCGCTCGTCTTCTGGAACATTTGGCCGAGATGCGTGCGCATGTCGGCGATTTCCCTTGCCATCGCGCCGAACTCGTCCGCGCGATCCTCGTCCGTATGCACGCCTTCGTCGCGGAAATCGCCATCGCCGAGACGCTTGCAATCCGCCATCATCTTGCCGAGCGGCTTCACGATGGACTGCGTGACAGCCCACGCGAGCAGGCCGAGCACGACGAGCGCGACGAACGCCGTCAGCAGCATGCCCTTCACCGCGCTCGCGACGCTTTCGGAGTTTGCTTCATTGAGGTCGGCGGCCTCCTGCTGGATGCCCTCGCGCATCGGGCGCATCGTGTCATCCCACGCGATGATTGCCATGATGCCGTCGTGGTTGTAGATGTCGAGCGCGCCTTTCTGGTTGCCCGCGAGGCAGAGGTCGAGCATCTTGTCCGTCTGGGTCTTGAACGCCTGCCAATGGCCGGCGACCTCTTCCTCCTTTTCCGCATGCATGCCGAGCGCCTGGTACTCCTGCCAGTCCTTTTCATAGACGTCCATGTAGTCATGGATGTCCTTCTTGTTTTTCTCAATCTGCGCACGGTCTTCGACGCCCGCCGTCTCGAGGATGCGCGCCTGCATCGCGCGCACCGTGATCGAGCAGTCGCCGAGGAGCTGCACGGCCTTCATGTGACGGTTCGCCATATCATTCATCGCTGTCTGCACGCCGTTCAAATACGACACGCCTGTCCACCCGACAAAACCGAGCGACAAGACGGCAACGATGATCAGACAGACCACCTTGTACGACACGCGGAGATTCTTCAACCAACCCATTCTTTGCTGCGCCTCCTAAAAATATTTCCTATCATTCTTCATTATTTCCCATTATAGTACAAGAAACAGGACATGCAGAGCCCGCATGTCCTGTTTCTCGTTTCGCAGTATGAAATTTTCGGGGTTACTTCACCGGCACGCAGTGCTTGTCGTTGATGGCCTGCACCTTTTGGATGCGGCGCTGGTATTTCTCGGCCGTCAAAGGATCCGTGTGCATCCACGTCTTGACAATCTCCATCGCAATCGCCCCGCCGATGATCTTGCCGCCGAGGCAGAGGACGTTGCTGTCATTGTGCTGGCGGGCCAGCTGTGCGCAGAACGGATCCTGGCAGACAACGGCGTAGATGCCGTTCAGCTTGTTCGCAATCATCGCGCTGCCATACCCGACGCCATCGACGAACACGCCGCGGTCGCATTCCCCTTTCGCAACGGCGAGTGCCGCGGGATAGACGAAATCCGACAGGTCGCAGCTTTCCTCATCATACGTGCCGAAATCCTTGACCTCATGCCCTTCGGATTCGAGATAAGCCTTGATGGCGTTCTTCAGTGCCGTCCCGGCATGGTCGTTTGCCATAGCGATTTTCATGATACGGTTCCTCCCTGCTTTTTGATACGCCACGCTGTCAAAGCCCTAATTGCCTCTGCCACATCGCCGACGAAATTGGTTCTGCGATATTCCAAATATTTTGTTCTACCGGCGTTTCAGATGGGCTCACGATGCCACTATACCCTTCGGAATTACGGAAGCGGACAGGTTCGCCGGGATCATTCCAAAAATGATAATTTAGATGTGATACGAGATTGCCTTGATTGTCCACGGCTTTCACAGTCACATCAAATCTCCGAAAACCAGGCACGCCCATCACAACGGTCTCCGTCATCACATACGCATGCAGCCCGCTTGCATACGTTCCAGCATAATAATCAGCTGCCATCGTCTTTCCGCTTCCGAGCCCCAAGAAAAAGATGGCACTTACCAAGATAATGATGAATTTCTTCATATGCTCCACCTCCCAAAACTCGACATGGACGATAAGGCCGTCCCCACCATTTCCGTCCTTATGTATTTCAAGAAATCTCCCAAATGACCGTCACCGTATCTTCCACATGAATATCATCCGGCTCGATATCGTAATCAAAGCTTTCCGAGGGAGCAGCCATGGGTGGTGCCATCATGGCAGCACCATCGTACGGCGTTACTTCAAATTCCATCTTCCCCCAAGAATAATCCATGCTCTGAATTCCCAACAGTTCAACATTCGCCGCTTTTGCCAGGATGACGGCCTTCGATTTTGCGTCAACTACCGCTTTTGCTAAGAGATTGTTCTTCGCTGCTTCTTGATCCTTGATTGTATAGCTGATACGGATTTCCGGATGAGCAGAAGAGTGTGCCAATGCATAAAGAATTTTTCCCATGCGCTCATTGTCGCGATCAAACTCCAGCTTCATCGTCTGCCGGTATTCGTACCCCTCCAACCGACTTTCCCATTTCTTTTCCGCCCGTTCGTCATCCCACACTTCATATCGTTCATAATCTGGTGATACGTTGAATGCTGTCGTCTTCAAATCCGTCTTGGAAAAGCCAAGCTTTTTCAAGATTTCCTGCAGCTGTTTCGTTTTCTTCGATGCCGTTTCCACCGCATCAAGATATTCCGGGCAGGTTCCCTCGATTTCCAATGAAAGGCGCACCTGGTCAGGCACAAGATTCAACTGCCCTTTTCCCGTCACGCGAAGGATATGCTGATGACTCATTTTTTCGTCCCTTTCTCAAATTTTTCCTTTTTTATCGCGTCGATGCGTTCAATATAATCTTCCGCTTTGTATGCATAATTTTTCTTTTGCTCTTTTATTTGCTTGCACAACTTTAGTGCTTCATCTAATCGCCCTTGTTTCAGATAAAGGTCTGGCAAACGAAAAAGCCAATAAGCTCCTTCAAAATTCAATCCTCCATGTTTCCAGATTCCTTCCCAGAAAGCAATAAGGGCATCCTCGTCCTCTTGATTCCCAGAAAGCAATAAGGGCATCCTCGTCCTCTTGATATTCCTCTTCTTTTTTTCGAATCAGTTCAATCTGTTCATTTTGCGCCTTCAATTTTTTATATAATTGGGAATCGATTTTTTTCAACAGCTCCAGGGATGCTTCGTATTTTTCATCTGATTTTCGTTTCCTTTCTTCTTCAATTTCGTCAACAAGGTTTTCCCAGTCTGTCCTCTTTTCTTCATGCAGTTTTTTGTTTATAATCCACACGTTAAACTGTTCATCTTCCGGCCCATCTTCCGTCGTCTTGTTCGGCACATGATGCATATAGGGAACATAGGCATTTTCTTCCAGCTCTTTCCGCCCCAAATCCGTCAATCTGTATTTCTGGGTCAATCCCGTTTCTGCAACTGCGTCTTCTGGAACATTTTCTTGCACACGTTTTACCAAATCCGCTTTTTTCCCACTAACAGACACGCCAAACTTTCTGAGCAAATTTTTCAGATTCGATACCTTCAAGCTACCGACTGACTGCATAAGGGGCGTAAGTTCAATAAATCCCCGCTTGCATAGAGATTCCATCGCATGCCCGACATCACGGATTCCATACTCGAACCACCAGAAGCCAGGATAACCGTGTTCAGGTTTTGGATATTTTCCTTTTTGACAATAATCCAAGAGCAAAATTTCCGCTACATAAAGTCCTCTAGCTGATGGAATGCACGTCTTTTTCCTGTCCTCGAAGGTTACCACTCGATTTCCTATATCCGATTCAGGATACGAATAAAACGTGTAATATTCATCTGGTTGATAAAAAGGTCGTTCGTCTGGAGCGATACTACTCGAATCCGCATACGCCATTTTATCTTCAACGTGGCCTGCCATTAAATCATGCGATGTATTTTCCTGCGCCACAGGAATTTCAGCTTCAAATAGCTCCGACGATTTTTCTGTTCCGTGAAAAAGGGAAGAAATAATTTTGAGCAGCCCCATAAATATCACTCCCATTTTTGGATCAAATTCATCTCTTTACATTCGCTGAACCGAACCGTGACAGCCACCGTGCAATGATTTGCTGTCGGTTCCTGCGCAAATAACGCAAGATTCGTTTCATGTCCTTTGAATCAACCGAGCCCGTGTCTCTCGCAAGCTCGACGGATTCCGTCGTAATCCAAAATTTTGTTGCGTCTGGCTGTTGCTTTTTCGCGACGTGGACATGCACAGGTTCCGCGCCATCGCCAATCCAGAAATAAATATAGTAGCCGAGATACGATTCGAGTGCTTCAGGCATCTTTCCTCGCCTCCCGCCAATCGTCCCAGATGATAGCTTCGTTGTTGCGAAGATAATCTTCCATCTGGAACTGCTCATCTTCGGTGAAACCATAAGAGTGCGTACAATAGATGTCAGGCAGACGCCAGTCGGACTGGCGCTCGCGGTCTTCGGCGCATTCGACATGGACAATGAGATTATCGCCACCGTCACGGTCTTCGTACTGCCGTACGACATGGATTTCGATCGTGCCTTTTTTCGTGAATATTTTCGAGTACAGCATCATGCCAACTCCCTCCGCTTGACGTTGCTCTTTTTTATTTTATCGTGAATGCCAACCTTGCACAACCGCACACATGGATGTACCATGGAAGAAACGTTGGATATGCTACTTAAATCGGGAGGTACCACTATGAAAGTATACATTCAGTCCGACAAGCATCACGTCCCGTTGGATCGTGACTTTTTTATCGCCTACTGCGGTTTTATGGAAATGGGCGCTGAAATCATATTTTTCTACACACCCGAAGAATTACGAGAGAGCTATCCTGAAGATGTTGTCGTCGGCTATGTTGGAACTGTTACACAACGTCTTCACGAGTTCGGAATTGAGATTCCTGACCTTGATTACCCAGAAGAACTGTCAGCGTATCTTGGTCGAAATGTCTGGCATTCCACTATCAATACCATCAACACGCATCCCGAACTTTGGCCGGTCTTCGTAAAATCTGTCAAGGACAAGCGGATTACGGGACGAACCATCCGTTCCCCGAAAGATTTGATTGGTTGTGGCATGTGGAACAGCGATCAAGATGTCTGGTGCAGCAATCCTGTAGATTTCGTAACAGAATGGCGTTGCTTTGTTCGATACGGTCATATCCTCGATGTTCGTCATTACAAAGGCGATTGGAGAAAATCCCTTGATCCGAATATTGTCGAAGCTGCCGTTTCTTCATATGCCAGTGCACCAAAAGCCTATGGCATTGATTTCGGCCTAACAAAAGATGAGCGAACACTCTTGATTGAAGTGAATGATGGGTTCTCTCTTGGTAACTATGGGCTTTTCTATCTTGACTATGCCAAACTGCTTGCCACACGATGGAGTGAACTGACGCATACATCAGATGCATTCAATTTTTAGGCTTCAATGCCTAAAAGTTTACTTTGCAAATGTTTTTAGGCGTACACCCTCATTGCCCGCTTGATATGTCGAGCGAATGATGTCGAGATACCGCTGGACTTCGTCTCTTGTAAATCCTGAAATTTCCGTAATTTCATAGGACGGCAGGTAGCACGTCATATGATGGAATCCGTCGTTTTCGTCAGGTTTTTCCACATAGACTTTGACACGATGGTCGGGAAGCATGTCCGAATGGACGATTTCCGTCTCATCATCGAGCGTCAGGAATGGGTACATCATGTTTTTCGCCTGCCTTCTGTTTCGCTTTTGCCTTTATTTTATCGTGAAAGCATGCCTCGTGCAAGGCGGTTTACCTCATTCTATCGCTTCCCTGACTCAACATTTTTTTCACTTCGCGATCGAAGTCCGATTCGATTTTCTGGTGCTTGTTGAACTCGTTGTATTCTTCAATCGCCTTGGCATCTGCCTGTTTCTTTGATACGCTGCCGTTGCCTGTCAAAATCTGATAGCGACGGAACTCCAAAAACGCATTGACGCTTGCAGCGAACTGCTCCATCGTGAATGCCTGTTCGTTTTCGATGAGGTCTTCGATGTAATCAAAATAGCCGGTGACTGCGCGTTCGAGCTTGCGAATCTGCGCTTCGTTCAGGTAGTTTTTCGCAACTGTGACATCGGATCTCAGGATGCGCCCATCCGGCGAGTTCTTCCACGTCGTGAGTCCCATGTGTTCCTTTGTGCGGTCAGCGCGATGATAGATGATTTCCGCTGCCGTCTCGCCTGCGATGGCGAAATGGAATTTGTTCTGCACCATTGCATAGAAACGACGCGCTTCGTCAGAATGCTTGTCGTAATCGATGCTGCACTCCGCAAAAATATCGGTAATCTGCTGCCAGATACGCCGCTCGCTGGCGCGGATGGAGCGTACCCGCTCCAAGAGTTCGCGGAAATAATCTTTGCCGAATGCCGTCTTGCCCTGCTTCAAACGATCGTCATCGAGGACGAAACCTTTCAGCATGTATTCCTTGAGCACCTTCGTCGCCCAGATCCGGAATTGCGTGGCACGCTTGGAATTCACACGATAGCCGACGGAGATGATGGCGTCGAGATTGTAGAAAGTCTGTTTCCTCTTGACAGACCTTTGTCCTTCTGTGGCAACTATTGAAATTTCTTCAATAGTTGATTCTATCAATAATTCACCTTCATCATAGACATTCCGCAAATGCACTGAAATATTGCTGATGGAACAGCCAAACAACTCCGCCATCGCTTTTTGCGTCAGCCAGATATTTTCATCTTTGATAACCGCGTTGACAGAGATTTTTTCTTCTTCTGCCTGATACATCAAAAACTGGATTTCCTTGTCCGCCATTTGATTCCCTCCGTTCGATTGCTTTCATTGTAACGTGAAAAAAAGATTGCCGCAAGAAAAAACGGGAGCCGCCGCGTTTTTTACGCAACGACTCCCATTCCAATGTTTAGAAATATCACACCGCTTCCCGAATCGCTCCTGTCGGGCACTTGGCGAGGCAGGTCTTTTCGGTGCAGCCGCTGGCCTTGCAGACGGCGGGATCGACGACGGCGAGGAAGTTTTCGATCTTGATGGCGCCGTGCGGGCAGCTGCGCATGCAGAGGCCGCAGCCGAGGCAGGCGTTCGGGCAGGCTTTCTTGGCGGCCGGGCCTTTGGCGTGGGACTGGCAGTGCACGGCGACGGGGGCCGTGACCGGCAGGAGCGTCATGACGCCCTGCGGGCAGGTCTCCTGGCATTTGCCGCAGCCCGTGCAGGCGTAGGTATCGACGACGGGCAGGCCGTTTTCGCCCATGTGGAGCGCGTCGAAAGGGCACGCCTTGACGCAGGTGCCAAAGCCGAGGCAGCCGTACTTGCAGGCGTTCGGTCCGCCTGAGGCGAGCTTGGCGGCCGCGCAGTCCTGCACGCCTTCGTAGCGCGCGGCAGGTTTCGCGTTACAGCCACCCTGGCAGAGGACGTGCGCCTTGCGCTCTTCGACAGAGCCCGCGCTCTTTCCTGTGAGCTCGGCAACTTTGGCCGCGACAGCGGCCTTGCCGGGCACGCAGAGATTGGGCGGGACGTCGGGATTTTCGACGACGGCTTCGGCGTATTTCGCACAGCCCGCGAAGCCGCAGGCGCCGCACTGGCCTTTTGGCAGGATGTCCTCGACTTCGCCGATCAGCGGGTTCTGCTGCATGTAGAACTTCTTGTCCGCGAGCGCGAGCACGATGCCGAAGAACGCGCCGACGCCGACGAGCACGACGAGGATGGCGATGGATGTTTCTGCAGTTGTCACTTTTCACAGCCTCCTTTACATCATGCCCGAGAAACCGAGGAACGCGAGCGAGAGCATGCCGGCGAGCAGGAACGCGATGCCGATGCCTTCGAGCGGCTTCGGCACGTCAGCGTAAGCGAGCTTTTCGCGCAGGCTTGCCATGAGCACGATGGCGAGCGCAAAGCCGAGGCCGGAGCCAATCGCAAAGACGATGGACTTCAGGAGGCTGTAGCTGTTCTCGACGTTCAGGAGCGGCACGGCGAGCACGATGCAGTTCGTCGCGATGAGCAGCAGGTAGATGCCCCACATGTTGTAGAGCGTCGGGGCTTCCTTCTTGATGATGAGCTCGAGGAGCTGCACGAAGCTCGCGGTCAAAATGACGAAGACGATGGTCGTGAGGAACGTGAGCCCAAGCGGCGCGAGGATGAAGTTGTAGACGATCCAGGCGAGGATGGAACTCATGGTCATGACAGCCGTGACGGCGACGCCCATGCCGGCCGAGGCGCTGAGGTTCTTCGAAATGCCGAAGAAGATGCAGAGGCCGAGGAATTTCGTGAGGACGAAGTTGTTGATGACGACGGCGCTGATGAAGAGCGCGAGATATTCACCCATCATTCATCCCCTCCTTTCGCAGTTGCCGTTGCGGCTGCTTTTGCGGCCGCGACGCGCGCAGCTTTGGCGCGCTGCTGTTCTTTGTGATGGTTCCACGTCTTCGTCGCGGCGACGAGGTAGCCAATCAGCATGAAAGCGCCGGGCGGCAGCACCATCATGAGCATGGGCTGGTAGCCGGCCCCAAAGACGGGCATGCCGAGGAACGTGCCGGAGCCGAGGATTTCACGGATGGCCGAGATGGCGAGCATGGCGAGCGTGAAGCCGCAGCCCATGCCGAAGCCGTCGCAGAACGACTCGACGACGCCATGCTTCGAGGCGAAGACTTCGGCGCGCGCGAGGATGATGGCGAAAACGACGACGAGCGCAAGGTAGATGCCGAGCGCGTCATAGAGGTCGGGGAAATACGCCTGCAGCACGAGCTGGGCGACGGTGACAATCGTCGCGATGCTCGTGATGTAGACCGGCACGCGGACTTTCGGATTCACCCAGCGGCGCACGAGACTGACGACGACGTTGTTCGTCGTGATGACGAACGTGACGGTCAGGCCCATCGTGAGGCCGTTGATGACGGTCGTCGTGACGGCGAGTGCCGGGCAGAGCGAGAGCGCGAGGATGAAGATCGGGTTTTCTGCGAGGAGTCCTTTGCTGAAAATCTGCCAGAGGCTTTTCTGTTCCATTATTTAGCGCCCCCTTCCGCGAGGTAGTCGGAGACGGCGGTCACGGCGCTCTTGACGCCGCGCGTGACGGCGCGCGAGGAAATGGTCGCGCCTGTCATGGCCTGCACGTCTTCCGTGTTGTTCTTGTCCTTTGTGACTTCGAGATGGTCAGCGCCCTTGCCGCGCAGCTTCGCGCGGAACGGCTCCTTGCTGGCGTTGTCGCCGAGGCCCGGCGTCTCGTTGTGCGCGAGAATCTTGTAGTCGATGACGTGCGCGTCCGGCGTCACGGCGACGAGCAACTTGATGTCGCCGCCATAGCCCTTCGTGTGCGCGGGCACAATGTAGCCGACGGCCTCGCCGCTCTTTTCGGCGCGGTACCAGCCGTCCTGGCCGCTGACTTCGGTGAAATGGTCGGCGTCGGGGATGAGTTCGCGCATCGAGACTTCCTTGCGCTCGACGGCTTTCTGCGCGGCGACGGGCGCCGTGACGAAATAGACGGCGCCGATGACGAGGCCCGAGATGAAGCAGGCCGCCATGAGGTTCGTGGCGATTTTGACAATGCTGTTTTTAGGTTCTTTCGATTCGCTCATTTCGCCGCGCCCCCTTTCGCTTTCTTCGGCAGTTCGCCGAACATGCGCGGCTTCACGAAGCGGTCGATGAGCGGCGTGACGGCGTTCATGAGCAGCAGCGCATAGCAGACGCCCTCCGGATAGCCGCCGAGCAGGCGGATGAGGACCGTGAGAGCCCCCGCGCCCGCCGCGAAGATGACCTGGCCTTTCACTGTCATCGGGATCGTGACCATGTCCGTCGCCATGAAGAACGCGCCGAGCATGAGGCCGCCCGCCATGAGGTGGAAAATCGGGTCGCCCGTGAAGAGGCCGGCCGGGCCAAACACCCAGGTCAGCACGGCGACGGTCGCAAGCATGACGGCCGGCACGACCCAGTTGACGTAGCCTTTGTAAATGAGGTAGAGGCCGCCGAGCAGCAGCAGCACCGTGCTCGTCTCGCCGAGGCTGCCGTTGCGGTTGCCGAGGAACATCGAGAGGTACATCTGCCCCTGGCCGCCGAACATTGAGACGACGGCGTCATAGCCCTGCATCTTGAGGACGTTGAGCGGCGTCGCCGTCGCCATGGCGTCGACCGAGGCAGAGCCGCCGAGCGTCGTCCACGTCGTCATCGCGACCGGCCACGAGACCATGAGCGCCGCGCGGCCGATATGGGCGGGGTTGAAGATGTTGAAGCCGAGGCCGCCCATGGACTGCTTCGCAATGATGATGGCGATGGCGCTGCCAATCGCGACCATCCAGGGCGGCAGAATCGGCGACATCGACATCGCGAGCAGCAAGCCCGTGATGCAGGCGCTGCCGTCAAACGCGGTAATCGGCTGATGCATGGCGCGCTGCCAGATGTACTCCGACGCGACAGCCGCGATAATGCCAACCACCATATTGATGAGTGCTGGAATACCGAAATGATAAATCGCGAACAGCGCCGCCGGAGCGAGCGCGGCATTGACCTGCCACATGATGTGCGAGACGGTCTCGCCGTCGCGGATGTGCGGCGACGAGGATACCGTGAACATAAGTTCCGGCTTTGGTTCTGGTTTTGCTTTTGCTTGTTCTTCGCTCACGCCTTTGCCGCCTCCTTTGCGTTTTCTTTGGCCTTGGCCGCCGCTTCGCGCGCTGCCGCCTTGGCTTTTTCCTTTGCCGCGAGGGCTTTGACTGCGCCCTTCGTCGCGCGGATGTACTGGACGATGTTGCGCTTCGCCGGGCAGACGTACGTGCAGCAGCCGCATTCGACGCAGTTCATGACGCCGTAGTCATCGCGGGCGCGCGCGACGTCCTTGCGCTGGCCGAGGATCGAGAGCATGCTCGGAATGAGCCCCATCGGGCACGCCTGCACGCAGCGGCCGCAGCGGATGCAGTGGAGCTCGGGACCGTGCTCCGTGAGCTTGCGCGTCAGAGCCAGGATGCCCGACGAGCCCTTCGTGATGGGGACATCGAGGCGTTCCTGCGCGCGTCCCATCATCGGGCCGCCTGCGAGCACTTTGTCCGGGGTCCCCACAAAGCCGCCGCAGTAGTCGATGGCCGCCTGATAGCTCGTGCCGATGCGCACGCGCAGGTTCTTCGGCGTCGCAATCGCGTCGCCCGAAACCGTCGTGATGCGCTCGATGAGCGGGATGCCGTGGGCGCAGGCGTCATAGATGGCCGCGGCCGTCGCGACGTTCTGCACGACCGTGCCCGCATCCATCGGCAGGCCGCCGAGCGGCACTTCGCGCCCCGTGATGGCATAAATGAGCATTTTTTCCGCGCCCTGCGGGTAGCGCGTCGGGAGCTGCGCGACCTCGATTTTCGGGAGGCCCTCGTCAGCGCCTGTCGCTTCTGCCTTCTGCACGGCCGCCCGCATGGCGTCGGCCGCTTCGGGCTTGTTGTCCTCGATGGCGACGACGGCGCGTTTGACGCCGAGGATTTTCGCGAGGATACGCGCGCCTTCCGCGACGCGGTCCCCTTCCTCGCGCATGAGGCGGTCATCGGCCGTGAGGTACGGCTCACATTCCGCGCCGTTGAGAATCAGCACGTCGACGGGCTTTTTCGGCGCGAGCTTGACAAACGCCGGGAACGTCGCACCGCCCATACCAACGATGCCGGCATCCTTGACGGCCGCGAGCAGCTCGTCTTTCGTCATCGCATGCCAGTCGCGGTCGATCGGCAGGCCGTCCGCCCACGCATCCTCGCCATCGCTCTCGATGACGATCGCGCCGTTCTCGAACTTCTTGACTTTGCCCGAAACCGACGCATGGATGTCGGCGTGGAGAAACGCCTCCGTCGTCGCGATTTTCTGGCCGCGCTTCACCATTTCCCCGATTTTCACGCACGGCTTGCATGGCGCGCCGATGTGCTGCGAAAGCGGGATCGTCACCACATCGGGCGCCGGCATCGTCTCGATGGGAGCGCCCTTCGCGAGCTCCTTGCCATCGTGCGGATGGATGCCGCCGAAGAACCGATGGAACATAAACATCACCCCTGTTTCAAGATTTCAATGATTTCCGGTGCCTGCCGCGCCGCGCGGCGGTCGAACCAGCGCACGACGCAGCCGCCGAGCACGAGCCCGACCGCTGCCCCGGCAAGGCCGCCGATCGTGCCGTCGGCTGCCGCAAAGCCGCCTTCGACGTACGCCCCGAGGACGCCGAAGATGGCGGCGAGCACGAGCGGCACGGCGAAGACAATCAGCGAGCCAAGCACGACGGAGTGCTCCGGCACCGTGAAGCGCACGAAGTCGCCAGGTGCGGTCCCCAGGGCATCCTTCGCCTCCACGACGGCCTGCCGCGCCGCGCCGCAGGCCCCGCAGCTCACGCATTCCCGATGGCGTCCCACGCGCACATGCGCCACGCCATCCGCGCTGTCCAGCACGAAGCCTTCTTCTTCCTGCATCTTCCTCGCTCCCTTTGTCTGTGTGTTCAAAAGGAAATACAAACTGTGCGGGACGAATTGTTCCGTCCCACTCCTTATAAATTCTACATGATAACGAAAAATCCTGTTGTTTCTTCCTTGTGAATATTTTATCTTGTATAGCGTCACATGATACAAACATGATATAATGTCCGTGCCACGGCCCTAACCAAGCTGAAACAGGCCCGGAAGGGGGTGCGTTGCACATGACGACAAAGTATTTTCTGTTCGAGTTGGGAATCAGCATCCTCGGGAGCATTCTCGGGACGCTGATCCTCGCAGCGTTGACGCGGTAGTGACGTACCGCACGCGTGGCGCCAACGCAGGCAGGCCCACCTACCTGCCGGACGCAAAGAAGACCCTGGGCTTTCCGCTCGGGGTCTTTGTCTATTTCAAAAATGAAAAGCGCCCGCAAGTTACCGTCTTGCAAGCGCTTTCCCGTGGTGCGTTGATGACCACAAAGTATTTCTGCACCTTCATATTATCATACTGTCTTTTGAAATGCAATACGAGGAAAAAATCATTGACTTTGCGGTGTGGTATTGATACCATTATCTGCAAGAAGCAAATTAAGGAGCAAGCACCCATGAACGAGCAGAAAGTCACCATCCAGGAGATTGCCGAGATGGCCGGCGTCTCGAAGAGCACCGTCTCCCGCTACCTCAACCGCGGCTACATCAGCGAGGAAAAAGCCGAACGCATCCGCGCCGTCATCGAAAAGACGGGCTACAAGGCGAACTTCTTCGCCAAGCGCCTCAAGATGAAGGAGAGCAAGCTCGTCGGCATCGTGCTGCCGCGCATCGACTCCGTCACGGTCGGCAAGCTCCTGACAGGGATTGGCCGCATCCTCGAACCGCGCGGTTACCAGGGACTCCTGCTCTCGAGCCAGCTCAAGACGGAAAAGGAGCTCGCCTGCATCCAGAGCCTCGCGCAGCAGGGCGTCGATGGCATCATCGTCGATTCCATCGGCATCACCGACCGCCACGTCAAGCTTACGGAAAATCTCGGCCTGCCGATTGTCTTCACGGGCCAGCAGCACAACGGCGTCCACTGGCTGAAGCTCGACGACTACGCCGCCGGCCGCCTCATGGGCGCATACCTGCGGCAGATGGGCCACGAGCACGCCGTCTTCCTCGGCGTCAGCGAGCGTGACAAAGCCGTCGGCCGCGACCGCAAGCAGGGCTTCCTCGACGCGTTCGCCGAAGGGCGCGAAGGCAGCCGTCCCGCCCGCGTCGACTTCCTCGAAACAGGCTTCGACTTCCTCTCGGCCTACAGCCGCGGCCCCGAACTCGAACGCGAAAAAGATGGCGGCGCCACCGTCGTTGTCTGCGCGACTGACAACATCAGCCTCGGCGTGCTGCGCTACTTCCACGAGCGCCGCATCCGCGTGCCCGAGGAAATCTCCGTCACGGGCTTCGGCGGCTACGACGTCAGCGCCGTCGTCTACCCCGCGCTCACGACGATCCAGTTCGACTACGACCTCGTCGGCATGAAGACCGCCCAGCTGCTCCTCAACGTCATCAGCGGCGTCGACGAGCCCCTCGGCGACCTGCCGCTCCACCTCATCGAACGCGAAAGCGTCAAGCGCATCGGCAGCGACGAAAGCCTGCCTATCGAAAGCTACCACGCATTGGCATGATTTTTGCTTCCTTTTTTGCACCCCGCCGGATCCTGCGATATAATAGAAAAAAACATTAGAACAGCGAGCAGAGAAAGGAGGTGCGTCTCTATGGGAAAGCCAGCCAGTGAAAAGCCTCGCACGATTCAGGAGGCCATGACGGCTTATGAGAAACGCATCGAAGAGCTCGAACTCGAAAAAGCCATGCTTGAAGAAGAGAACGAGACGCTGCGCGCCCGCGTCGAGAATTTCGCGAGCGCAGGCGCCTCGACCGGGGATGCCGTGCTCATGCGCGGACAGGAGCGCGACCTCTATCCCGGCGAAATCCGCGAGGTCGTGCTCGATGTGCTGCACCGTGTCGGCGAGGATTGCCGGCAGGGCAGCCGCCGTGCCGAGATTCTGCGCGACATCGTCAAGAGCAACGCTTTTGCAGATGAGCCGCGCCGTCGTGCGCAGGAACTCAAGACCATCCTCAAGGGCTACTCCGGCATGAACTCGGCCGTGCGCAAGAAGCTCCACGACCTCGGCATCGATGCCGACGCAAAAGTCAGCAAACACATCAAGGTTTCGTACTATGGCGACCCGCGCTACGCCGCGACACTCGCCTCGTCGGGCAGCGACTCCCGCTGCGGCGGCAAGAACCTCGCGTCCGACCTCATCCAGCGGTTTTTCTGATTTTCCAAAGACAAATTCGACCTTCGGAGGTCTTTCACTCTATGTACAAACGCATCCTCATTGCCGTCGGGCTGCTCCTCATGCTCGCCGGCATTTTCGGTTTTTCCTACATGTACAGCTACGACCACCGCACCGCTGAAAGCCTCTCGGCCTACTGCCGCATCGACTTCCAGAGCTCGCATACGGAGTCCGGCGCGCTCGAAGGCGCCGTGCTGACCATCTGGGACAGCCGCTACGGCACGGAAAAGCTCCTGCCGCAGGCCGTCCTCTACACGGACGGCACAGCCTGGGAAATGGTCGCGACAGTCAAGCAGCTCCCGCCGCCCGGCGAGACGGATCCATCGAACCGCTTCAAGAACGAGAACAAGCTCTTCTGCGAGCTGCCGAAAGCCAGCCTCAAAGCCGTCCGCAACGCCGACGAAGTCCGCGTCCGCTACTACTACGAAGACGGCCAGACCATCGACCTCCCCCTGAACGCGCCCGACCTCGAGTACTGGAAGGCGCAGCTGCAATAATTTCAACTTTCGCGGGTGCGACATCGCATCCGCTTTTTTGCGCAAAAAAATAGAACCGGCTTCCCGGTTCCAAGGATGTTCTTGATTCTCTGAAGTGCAGGCTTCCCCGCCTCACACTTCGCCGCGCAGGTGAGCGAGCTCAGCCTGCTGTTCCCGGTAATACCACCGGATGGATTTGCCAATCGCGCAACGAACGGCATCGAGCTTGCCCTGCTGGGCGAGCTTCTTGAGCGCCACGACATCGAGGCCGCTGCCGGAGAGATAGCTTGCCGAGAGGAAGCCGCCGCGCCGCAGGAGCTTGCGATAGCTCGCGCTGTCACGCCGATCCATTTCCACAGTCTTGATTGCCATAAATAATCCCTCCCTAAGACAGAGCCCTTGGCGTCTGTGCGCTTCGGGATGTCTTAGCCATCTGCCAGGAGGCAGATAGCTTCCTTTTCGACGAGTACTATTTATCCAAATCACCTTGCGGCATATATAGTATACCACGGCTCTGTAACTTTGTAAAGGACAGACGTGCGCCGAAGTGCGTTCAAACTTTCTCACATCGATAAGATTTTCGCATACTACTCCCATTTTCTTCGAAAAGCTCGTATAATAAGAAGCAAAAAGAAGAAAGGGAGCGTGTATTTTATGATTTCTCCAACGGAGCATCCACTATCCCCGGAGATGAAGGCGAAGATCGACCTCGTGCTCGAGTCGCATGATTTCGACCCGACGCAGATTGTCGGCATCCTGCTCGAGGTGCAGGATCTCGAGCCGCTGCATTATGTGCCGGAGCCATCGGCGTACTATGTCGCGCAAAAGCTCGACATGCGCGTGACGAATGTCTTCGACATCCTCTGCTTTTACGACCAGCTCTCGGACAAGCCGCGCGCCAGGTACCCGATCCAGGTCTGCAGCTCGATTGCCTGCCGCGTGAATGACAGCGAGACGCTCGCCGAGACGCTGAAGCGCCTCCTCGGCATCGACTACGGCGAGACGACGTACGACGGCCGCTTCACGCTCGAGCGCATCACGTGCTTCGGCGCCTGCGACCGCGCGCCTGCCGTGCGCATCAACGGGCATGTCTACGATCATCTCGACTCGGAGGAAAAAATCATGGCGCTCCTCCGCAGCCTGCGCTGAAAGGAGGGCGTCCGCATGGAAAACGTCAGATTCCTCACACAGAACTTCGGCCGCTATGACACGAGCTCCATCGGCTCGTACATGAATGTCGGCGGCTTTTCCGCGCTCCGCAAAGCCGTGACGATGGACGGGGAAGACATCGCCTCGCTGATTGCGGAGAACAAGGTCAAGGGCCGCGGCGGCGCGGAGTACGACATGGGCCGCAAGTGGTCGCAGGCCCGCAAAGTCCACGGCGAGAACAAGGTCATCATCTGCAACGCCGACGAAGGCGAGACGACGACGTTCAAAGACCGCGAGCTCATCAAGAACGATCCGTTCAACCTCGTCGAGGCGATGATCATCGCGGGCTACGTCATGGGCGCAACGGACGGCTATATCTACATGCGTGCCGAGTACGCATGCTACCGGCCGCTGCTGCTCAACGCCATCCGCCAGGCGAAAAGCTACGGCTTCCTCGGCACGAACATCCTCGGCAAGGGATTCGATTTCAACCTGCACCTCTACTCGGGCGCTGGAGCGTATGTCTGCGGCGAAGGCACGGCGCTCATCCGCTCCATCGAGGGCAAGGCCGGCCGTCCGCGCATGAAGCCGCCATTCATCAAGGTCAGCGGCCTCTTTGCGCGGCCGACCTGCCTCAACAACGTCGAGAGCCTCTCTCTCGTGCCGCATCTGCTGCTCGATGACAAGAAAGTCTATCAAAGCTATGGCACGGAAAACTCCGTCGGCACGAAGATGATCAGCGTCGCCGGCAACGTGGAGAAGCCGGGCGTCTTCGAAATCCCGTTCGGCACGAAGATCCGCGACATCATCGCGATGGCCGGCGGCGTGCAGGGCGGCCGCAAGATCCAGCTCATCCAGACGGGCGGTGCCTCGGGCAAGGTGCAGGCGGGCACGGATGAAGTCTTGGACACGCCGTACACGTACGAAGACCTCAAATCCATCAACCTGACCGTCGGCTCCGGCGGCGTTCTCGTCGTCGATGACCGCACGAGCGTCATAGATTTCCTGCGCATGAACCAGGAATTCTTCTCCGAGGAATGTTGCGGCCAGTGCACACCGTGCCGCGAGGGCAACGTCCACATCGCGCTGTTCCTCGAAAAGCTCAAGGCGGGCACGCTGACGCAGGACGAGCGTGACCTCATGGCGAATATCGCCGAGGTCATGAGCCGTTCGTCGCTCTGCGGCCTCGGCGAGACGGCACAGAACTCGCTCTTGGCCGCGATGCAGGTGTTCCCTGAGGTCTTCGATGTCAGCGAAAACGCAGGAGGTGCGCTCCATGCCTGAAATGCAAGAAAAACCGGTGGAAATGATCCACCTCACCATCAACAACATCCCCGTGACCGTGCCGAAAGGCACGAAAATCCTCCAGGCGGCACAGCAGGCGCACATCGACATCCCGCACCTCTGCTTCCATGAGGACCAGCGCATCAAGGCGCACTGCCGCCTCTGCTCCGTCGAGGTCATCGGGCGCCGCCGCCTCTACGCGGCCTGCTCGACGGAATGTTGGGAGGGCATGGAAGTCCACACGGATACGCCCATTGTGCGCAGCACGCAGGTCTCCATCCTCCAGCTCATGCTCGCGAACCACAACCGCGACTGCCTGTCCTGCCCGCGCAACCAGAACTGCGACCTGCAGAAGCTCTGCAGCCGCTTCAACATCCTGCGGAGCCCGCTGCCGTCCATCGTGAAAATCGGCCACCGCATCAAGACGAACCCCTCCATCATCCGCGACCCCAGCAAGTGCATCCGCTGCGGCCGCTGCATCCGCGCCTGCAAGGACGTGCAGGGCATCGCGGCGCTGACATACGCGCACCGCAGCAAGGACATCGTCGTCACGACGGCCTATGACAAGCCGATGGAGGCGACGGACTGCGTGCTCTGCGGCCAGTGCAGCCTCGCCTGCCCGACCGGCGCCATCGTCGAGCGCGATGCGACGGCAAAAGTCCTCTGGGCCATCCAGAGCCGCAAGAAGCACGTCATCTGCCAGGTCGCGCCCGCCGTCCGCGTGGCGCTCGGCGACGCCTTCGGCAAGAAGCCCGGCGCGATTGCGACGGGCCAGATGGTCACGGCGCTGAAGCTCCTCGGCTTCGACAAGGTCTTTGACACGAATTTCGGTGCCGACCTCACAATCATGGAGGAAGGCATGGAATTCCTCGACCGCCTGAAGAATGGCGGCACGCTGCCGATGATGACATCGTGCTGCCCGGCCTGGGTCACGTTCATGGAAAAGGAATATGGCGAAAGCCTCGCACACCTCTCCTCGGCGAAATCCCCGATGATGATGTTCGGCGCCGTCGCCAAGACCGTCTATCCGAAGATCGCAGGCGTCAGCCCTGATGACATCGTCACGGTCGCCATCATGCCATGCACGGCGAAGAAGGCCGAGATCCAGCGCAAAGAGATGCTCCGCGACGGCAAGCAGGACGTCGACTACGTCCTGACGACGCGCGAGCTCATCAAGCTCATCAAATCCGTCGGCCTCACGTTTGGCGACCTCCCCGAAAGCGACTTCGACAGCCCGCTCGGCGAAGCGACGGGCGCCGGCGCCATCTTCGGCGCGACCGGCGGCGTCATGGAGGCGGCGCTCCGCACCGTCTACGAGAAAGCCACAGGCAAGACGCTTGAAAAGATCGATTTCGCAGATGTCCGCGGCATGCAGGGCATCAAGGAAGCGACCGTCGATCTCGGTGAGCGCACCGTCCATATCGCCGTCGCGCACACGCTGAAGAATGCGGCCAAGCTCATGAAGGACGTCCGCAGCGGCACGAGCCCCTACGACTTCATCGAAGTCATGGCCTAAGAGCCTCCCGCGCCGCAAATCGCACGAGAATCCTGTCATCCAGAAACTCTACAACGACCACCTCGGCGAGCCGCTCGGCGAAAAAGCCCACGCCCTGCTGCACACGCATTACACGCCCGTGCCGCCCGCATATGAGTTCTGAGCTCCCTCCTTCAGCCCCCCTCTCAGAGGGGGGACGGGCCCGAAGGGCGGGAGGAGTCCCCTGTATGCAATAACAAAAAACAAGACGCAGCTTCCGCGGGTGCGATAATGCACCGGCAGAAGCTGCGTCTTTTTATATGCTCAGTTTAAAGCCAGTTCCTATTTTTCCCCTTCCTGCGTGATGACGTATCTTCCCCTGCCGTTCGCCTTGGCCTCGTACATGGCGGCGTCGGCGAGCTGGACGAGGGCGTCGATGGTCGTGGCGTCATCCGGATAACGCGCGATGCCGATGCTCGCGGAGATATGCGCATCGACGCCCGCGCCCGCGAGATGGATGGGGCGCTCGAGCACATCGATGATGTGCTGGCCCTTCTGCGCGACTTCGAGGTCGTTCGCGCCGGGCAGGAACATCAGGAACTCGTCGCCGCCGAGACGGCAGACAAGCTCGATGCGGCCCGCGATGTGCGTGAGGCGGCGGCCGACCTCGATGAGGAGCTCGTCACCGGCCGCATGGCCGTACGTGTCATTGACGGCCTTGAACTTGTCGAGATCGATGAAGAACAGCGCAGCCACGCGGTTCGTGCCATAGGCGCGCACGAGCACGTCGCGCGCGGTCTCCATGAAGTGGCGGCGGTTCGGCAGGCCCGTGAGGCCGTCGTGATACGCCATGTCCTCGATTTTCTCAGCAGCGGCCTGCTGCTTGCGCTGCGCGCTGACGAGCAGGTCGATCATATGGTTGAGGTTCTTCGCGATGTCGCCGAGCTCGTCGTCCGCATGGTATTCGAAGCGCTGGCTGTAGTCGCCCTGCCCGACGAGGCGGATGACCTGCCCCGCGCGCAGGAAGCCGCGCGTCATGCGGCGGCTCATGAAGTAGAGCGCGAATGCCACGATGAGGACGACGACGAAGCCGAGGAGCGCCGTGCGCTGCATGATGGCCGTGACGGGCGCGAGCGCTGCGTCGTAGTAGCGCACGAACATCAGTCGCCAGTGCAGGTTGATCTCTGGGATGTCGATGGTCTGATAGGCGCCGATACATTCCTGCCCCGCATCATTGATGAAATGGCGCCCGCTGTCCGCGCCCGCGAGCGCCGCATCGATGGACGCTGCATCCCGGCTGTCCGGCGCGGCGATGGCATTGCCGTCATTGTCGAGCAGATAGACCTCGCAGTCGGGATCGTTATTGCACGAGCGGATGATCTGCTGGAGGTCGGTCGTGCGGATGTCGGCCATGATGAGGCCGATGGCGCTCCCGTTCTCGTCATAGATGCCCTTCGTGATCGTCACGATGGGGTTGCCCGTCGAGCGCGATGTGTAGACATCGCTGATGGCGCCGCGCTTCGTCTTTGCAAAATCGAGGAACCATGCGCGGTCGCCGCGCGGGGCGCACTGCCCCCACGACCGCGCAATCTGCATGCCGTCCATATTGACGATGGCGAGGAGCTCGTAGTGCGGGTGGTTCCGCGCCGTCTTCAAAAGCGTGAACTGCTGCTCTTCCTGCGTGCTCTCGAAGAGGTCGGGGTAGTCGGACAGCATGCCGATGACCTCGTCCTCAGAGCGGATGGAGCGCTCGATATGGCGCGCGAGCACGCGCGTGAGCTGCGCATCGCTCGCGCGGACCTTCTGCTCGTAGTAGCCGACGACGGCCCAGCGCACGAGTGCCATGAACGCCAGCACGGTCACGAGCAGCGCGATGCTGACGACGAATGTATATTTTTTATGAATGGAGACTCTCATCCTTATCGCTCCCATCCATTCAGACTTCGAACCTAAATCCTTTTCTTTCTCCGTCCTCTCATTATAACACGTTCAGCGCCGCACGTCTTTAGAGAACCTGCGATTGCTTTCATTTTTCGTTCTTCTCTGTTGTTTTCTGTTCCTTCTGTGGCTTTTCTGTTGACGGCTGCTGCTGCTGCTCGTCCGTTTTCCTCGCCGCGGCCGCCTTCTTCTTTTCCTCAGCGGCTGCCTTCGCCGCTTCCTCGCGCTTCTTCACGCGGGCATCGTAGGCTTTCGCGTCGATATCCTTCAGATACTCGTCCGGGATGCGTTCAAACGCCGGCGCGAGCTCGTGAACTTTCTGATAATCCGCCAGCGCTCCGTCGCAATCACCGGCCTCGTCCGTCAGGATGGCGCGCATGAGGTAGCCGTCGGCGTTCTTCTCGTCGGCTGCGACGGCCTGCGCGGCATCGGCAATCGCGGCCGCGAGGTCGCCTTTCATCCAGTAGATGTCAGCGCGATTGAGAAAGTTGTAGACGTTCTTCGGATCCTCCGTGCAGGCTGCATCAGCTGCCGAGAGAGCGCCGTCGAAATCGCCCGCGACCGCGAGCGCGCGGCCGCGGATGCCGAGGCTTTCGGCATGGTCGTCGAGCCCTTTCGCCGCCAGCGCGCGGTCGATCATGGCGAGCGCCTTGCGGCTGTCGCCGAGGTCGCTGTAGATGTCGCTGTTCATGCGCATGCGCTTCGCCTGCTTCGCGTTCGCCGCGAGCACGGCGTCATAGGCTTTCGCGAGCGCCTGCCGTTCCTTCGCCTCAGCGGCGTCGAGCTTCTTGCGCGCGCCCGATTTTTCTTCGCCCGCATAGGCCGCCGTCACAAGCGTGCGCAGCGTGTCTTTGAGCCCCTGCTGGCGCACGGCCGCCGCGAGCAGCGGCGCCTTCGCGTTTTCCCAGTCGCCCGCCGCGCCGAGCCCCCAGGCCTCCGCCGTGCGGCAGTCGTGGAACAGCCGCCCGAGCTCGCCCGCGAGCAGATATGCATTTTCCGCCGTATCGTCATACGTCTCGGCCGTGAACGCGCCCGAGAGCAGCCGCGTGCCGTCGATGCAGACGTCCTTGCGATCCGCAACCGTCACATGGCCCGCACTGTAGTCCGTCAGCATCTTCATGAGCCGCGCCTCGCGGAGCTCCGTATCGGGATGGTCGTTGTAGTTGACGTCTGTCTTTTCCTTCGGATCCTGATACTCGCGAAAATCGCGCGACTCGTCCTTGAGGTACGCCGTCATGCGCGCCATCGCTGCCGCGCCGCCGCCCGGATTGAATCCCGCCCGCGCCGCGAGCGAAAAGCCCCCCGCGTCAGCCGCGTACTCCGTCGGCAACGTGAAGAGCTTTGCCGACGAATAGGCCGTGAGCTTCTGGAGCTGCTGCCAGTCCATGACGCCCGTCGCCATGTTGAGGAGCGACAGGCCGTAGTACGCCGCCATCGTCTTCGCGTAGACCTCGGCGCTGTGGTGCTCGATGCCATGCGTCATCTCATGCCCGAGCACGGCTGCAATCTCCGCTTCGTGGCCGAGGATGCGCACGAGACCGCGGTTCACCGAGATGTAGTCCGTCGGATAGCACGCCGCATTGAAGAGCGCGCTGTCATTCACATGCCACGAAAACGGCAGCGCGTCCGCAGGCAGCACGAAGACATCCGGCTGCGTCAGCCGCGTCATGACGCCATCCACAATCGCCACGTCGCGCGCGTTGCCGTCCGTGCCGTTCGCCTTCTTGTCCTGCCAGAGGCTCTGCTGCTGGTAGTGCGCATTGTTCCCGATGTCGAGCATCATCGAAAGCCCCGACTTGTACGCGATGAACCCCGAAAGCGCCGAAGCCGCGATGCCCCAGCCCGTCCCGCTCGAAGCCTCGGCAGGCAGCGGCGCCGCGACGATGGCCGCGCCCGCAAAAACCGCTGAAGCTGCAGCGCGCGCCAATTTCCTTTTCCAAGATTTCAGCAAAAGACGTTCCTCCTGCACTCTGATTTCCGCTCTATCATAGCAGGGCTGCATGAAAATTTATCGGCAAACGGCAAATCTCTGCCTTCCATCAAAAAAGGCGCTGCACCCTTTGCAACGCCCATTTTTTCAATTTCAATCGTCCGTCGGCAGATAGTTCTCGTCATCGTCCCAGTCGTCCGGCATGCCCTTGCAGAGCAACACGGGGCACGGCGCATGCGCGAGGACGTAGCTCGACACGCTGCCCGTCAGGATGCCGCCGAGCGTGCCGAGGCCGCGCGAACCCATGACGATGAGGTCGCTCTCCTCCTCCGTTGCCACGTCCACGATGATGTCGCGCGCATCGCCGACCTCCACGCGCGTGTGCGCGCGGATTTCCGGCGGGATGACATGCATGAGGTCGGCGAGGAACTTGTACGCCGCGACCTGCAGCTCCGCCGGCACATACCCGCCGAGGCTCACCTGTTCGAACGCGGCGACTTCCTTGTTGTAGTCCACGGCCATCAGGAGCGTCAGCTCCGCCCCCGTCACGGCTGCGAGATGAATTGCCTGCCCCACAGCACGGAACGCCTGCCCCGACCCATCCGTCGGCACGAGGATCCGGTCGCAGTGAATCTCCTGCGGATTCCGCTTCTTGATTTCTGCAATAATCGTTTCTGGTGACTTTCCTGATTCTCCGTCCCTCATCAAAAATCCTCCATCCTTCTTTCACGTGAAAGATGCCCTCATCACCGCGGACAGCGAAGCGCCTCCGCACGCGCCGACAGGCTATGCTTCGCGATCCAGCAGTCCCACTTCGAGCGGCAAGGGGGCTTTCATAAGAAATCCGTTTGAATGACCGCAGGGAATGGTCCGGATTTCGTTGGAAGCCCCCTTGCCGCCGGGTACTCCGTATCTCCGCGACCACGCACCACCTCCGCGAGCTCAAATCTCCTTCGCCAGCTCCTGCATTTTCACGCGCGCCCGCGCCTCTTTCCGTTTCATCGCATAATACTTCTTCCGCTCGCTATAGAACCTCCAGCACAGCAGCATCCCGGCCCCCGCCATATACACGAGGAACGCACCGAACAGCGCCGAGATGTCGCTGAGCCCCGCGCCGCGCGCGATGATGTCGCGCTGGAAATGGAACTCCCACGTCAGCGGAAACACATGCGAGAAGTGCACGACCCAGTCCGAATAATACGTCACCGGCCCCGTCATGCCGCCGAGAATGAAGCCGCCCGGGATGAAGAGGATCATGCGGCTCGACGCGATGCCAGGGTTTGCCGCCGTCCAGCCGAACGTCACGCTCAGCATGCCGACTGTCATCACGTAGAAAAGCTGCGTGAACAGGAACGTCACGAGGCTCCCCGAAAAATTCAGGTCGCCCCAGACGCGCAGCACCGCCATGCCCACGACGAACGACACGATGAGGCAGCCCGCATACGGCACGATGCGCGCCACGAGCTCCCACGGCGTCCCGCGCTCCATCATCCGGTCCATCTCATGCGTCAGACGCAGCCGCGGCCCCATGCCGATGGTCGCGAACGTAAAGAACATCGACCCGAAGAAGAACAGGAAGCCCAGCGTCTCCGTGTTGCTCGTCGATTCCTGCGGATTGAACAGCTTGCGGTCGGCGAGCTGCACCTGCCCCGCGACGCTGTCATTCGTCGAGCCCACATCGCCCGACGCCGCCGCATTGTCGAGCGCTAAGAGTTCATTGAGCGCTTCCTTGATGTTCGCCGTCTGCGCCGTGTTCGTGTTGTCGTAGTACACGCCGATATTCGACGCCGAGCCCGTGAAACGGTTCTTTTCGAGGTCGCGCGGGAAATACACGACGGCCACGGCCTTGTCTTCATAGAACAGCGTCTTCGGATCGACCGGCGTATTCAGCACCGCCGTCACCTGCATGTACTCCGACGCATCGATGCGCGTCGTGAGCTCCCGCGTATACGCGCTGTTGTCGAGGTCGATGATCACGACCTTCGCATCCTTCGCGAAATTGCCCGACAGCAGCACGGAAAGAATCACCGTCACCACCATCGCGACGAGCAGGCAGACCTTTTCATACGGCATGCCCCGGCCGGAAAACAGGAATTTGATCTCGCCCTTGAAGGCTTCTATAAAACCGTTCACAATTCCTTCACTCCAATGGTCATGCCCGGCACGACCCCTTCCGTCGGCTCGATGTAGATGCGCACCTGGAACGCCGAGAGATCGGCCTGCCCTTTCTCACGCGACTGCTTGAGGTCCGCAAAGCCCGGCGCCTGCGTTAAGAGCTGCACCGTGCCCTTGACCTCCTTCTTGCCTGCGACCGTCACGCCTGTGACCTCGTCGCCTTCATGGAGTCCTGCGGCTTGCTCTTCCGAAAGATAGACATCATAATAGCTGCGGTTGCTTTCGAGCAGCACGACCGGCGTGCCCGCCTGCACCATCTCGCCTTCTTTCGAAAGGACTTTCAAAACCTTTCCATCCTCCGGCGCGCGCAGCGTCAGACGTTCCTTCTGCGTCTCAAGCTCTTCGAGCTGCACGACGAGCGCCTGCCGCTGGCTTTCGAGCGCCGACACATCATTGCTCATGTTCGCCGCACTCGCGCGTTCCTGCGCAATCGTCGGCAGCGCGATGCCGTCCGTCGCGCCCGTATCCTGCGCGCCTGCGAGCAGTTTGTCGAGGAGCTGCTGCTGCTGCTCCACGGCCGCCTGCGCCACATTGAGCGTCATCGTCG
Organism: uncultured Veillonellaceae bacterium; assembly: GCA_900318215.1. Classification (GTDB taxonomy): domain Bacteria; phylum Bacillota; class Negativicutes; order Selenomonadales; family Selenomonadaceae; genus Selenomonas_C. The sequence continues at coordinate 2,698 of ONJV01000023.1, read as the reverse complement.
CATCGTCGAGCTGCGACTGCGCAATCGCGCCCGCCTCCACGAGCGACGTCTTGCGGTCATAATCGAGCTGCGCATTCTTGAGCGTCGCCTGCGCGCTCGAAACCGCCGCGCGCTGCTGGTCAATCTGGCGGAACGACTGCGTCTCGTCATTGTCTGCCTTCAGATAGTTGACCGCCTGCGAACCTGACGTCGAAGCAATCTGCGCATCGAGCTGCGCAATCTGCGCCTTCGTCTTCTTGATGGAAAGCTCCGTGTCCTTCGCATCAAGCTCCATGACCACGTCGCCCTTCTTCACCGTGTCGCCCTCCGTCACATGCACCTGCACGAGCCGGCCGCTGACGGAATGAAACGCCATCTTCACCTGCTCCGCCGTCAGGATGCCCTCCTTCTCTGCAGCGCCGAGTGCCACCGCATCATTGCCGCGATACATCAGCACCGCCCCGCCAATCAGGAGCAGCGCGAGAAACAACAGCCCCGTCCGCTCCGCTTTCTGCCTTGCATTCATGAAAATCTTCCTTCCTTGTAATTCGTATGCTAACTATATATGTATAAAGAAATTTGTTTTCTTCCTTCGAGCGGCGCGGGGGCATCGATAAAGAATCCGTTTGAATGACCGAAGGGAATGGTCCGGATTCTGTTCGATGTCCCCGCGCTGCCGGGCACGTATTTCCTTCCGCGACACCATCACTTGCACCATTCACGACATACCTTCGCGAGCTGATTCCCCCGCCAGCTTCCTCAGCAGCCGAATCAATTCTTCCTGTTCGCTGCGCGTCAACTTCTCCATGAGCTTCGTAACACGCAAATAATGCGGTGGCAGCACCTCATTCATGAACGCGCGGCCTTTCTGCGTCAGCCGCACGCGCTTCGAGCGGCGATCCTGCGGGTCTTCCTCAAGCTCGACGTCGCCAGCCTTCTCCAGACGCTGCAGCATCGTGCTGATCGTCGCCCGCGCCACGCCGACATGCGCCGCAAGCTCCGATGGCGCGATGCCTTCCGGGTGCTGGTGCAAGACAATCAGCACGCAGAACTTTCCTTCTGACAGATGGTAGTCTCTTTGCAGCACATCGAGAATCTGTTCCGCGACCTGCTCGCCCGCTTGCCGGATTTCCAGCATAGCAACCACCGCTGCCGGATCAATCTCCGGCACAACCTTCTTGTGCGCCTCCAGCTCCGCCAACGTCGGCATGCTCTCCCGCCGCATCGCATCGCTCCTTCTTTCCAATCAGAATCATTAGTAAGCTAACTATCTAGCAGTATAAAACGAATTCCTCCAAAAGTCAACTGCGAATTGAAAAACGGTCGTTAGATACTATCAGCTGCTTCGGGAACGCGGCGGAGACAGCAGGCAGCCCCCACCGCGTTCCGCGCACACGAAAAAAGCTCAGGAACAATTCCTGAGCCTGTACATTCAAATGGTGCGGTTGATGGGACTTGAACCCATATGAACTTTCGTTCACTACCCCCTCAAAGTAGCGCGTCTGCCAATTCCGCCACAACCGCGAGAGAAAAAATGGTGCGGTCGATGGGACTTGAACCCATATGAGCTTTCGCTCACTACCCCCTCAAAGTAGCGCGTCTGCCAATTCCGCCACGACCGCGGTATATCAAATTGTAAGGAAAAATCAAATTGGTGCGGTCGAGAGGACTTGAACCTCCATGATATTGCTATCACTAGCGCCTGAAGCTAGCGCGTCTGCCAATTTCGCCACGACCGCGAATAAGGGAATTATACCATAAAAAGGTGTATCATGCAAGGTGGTGCCGAGGACCGGAATCGAACCGGTACGGTAGTTTCCTACCGACGGATTTTAAGTCCGTTGCGTCTGCCAGTTCCGCCACCCCGGCATTTGCGAATTGGAGCGGGTGATGGGAATCGAACCCACGTGACCAGCTTGGAAGGCTGGGGCTCTACCATTGAGCTACACCCGCAAAATCCCGAAAAATGGAGCTGACAAGAGGAATCGAACCTCCAACCTGCTGATTACAAGTCAGCTGCTCTGCCAATTGAGCTATGTCAGCATAAAAATGGTGCCTCAGAGCGGAATCGAACCACTGACACGGGGATTTTCAGTCCCCTGCTCTACCGACTGAGCTACCGAGGCGATAACGACGAGCAACACTCGTCAGAATAAACAAAATGGCGACCCGAATGGGACTTGAACCCATGACCTCCGCCGTGACAGGGCGGCATTCTAACCAACTAAACTACCGGGCCATAAAAATGGTGACCCACCACGGAATCGAACCGTGAACCTACTGATTAAGAGTCAGTTGCTCTGCCAATTGAGCTAGTGAGTCATGAAGAAGAAAAAATGGTGGCTCACCCGGGATTCGAACCCGGGACACCCTGATTAAAAGTCAGGTGCTCTGCCAACTGAGCTAGTGAACCATATTGGCTGGGGTAGTTGGACTCGAACCAACGAATGCGGGAGTCAAAGTCCCGTGCCTTAACCGACTTGGCTATACCCCAATCACCCCAGGGGTAAAAGAGAGCTCTTCAAACTCTCCTGATATTCTTGGCTCCCCGAGCAGGATTCGAACCTGCGACAGCCTGATTAACAGTCAGGTGCTCTACCGACTGAGCTATCGGGGAATGAAACCGGCAACTTCCTATCCTCCCAGCCCGTCACCAGGCAAGTACTTTCGGCCTCTGGATGCTTAACTACTGTGTTCGGAATGGGAACAGGTGGAACCA
>ONJV01000015.1 GCA_900318215.1 uncultured Veillonellaceae bacterium | reverse complement strand
CACGAACGTCTCGGCGGGATTCTCCGCGAGCGCGTCCGAAAGGATTTTCGCGAGCTGCCGCGTGCCGGCCGTGTGGTCGGGATAGCAGAAATCAACGGCGTCCGTGCCGGGGCGGTCGAAGTAGCCCGCGAGGGCGTCCTGGAGCGACGTGGCAAGATGTTCGTTTGCAACAAAGATCATTTTCATGATGGTTTCCTCCCGTTTGCGAAGCCGCAACGAATCGGTTGTGCTTCGGTAACTCTGTGCTGTTGTTCGCTCGCGCGTTTGTCCGGACGTGATTTGCGTTTGCATTTCTTTGTTGATTGCAGTATAGAACAACAAACGGACAGCGGCAAGACAAAACTGTTGTTTTTCTGTTGCAAAAAGCGGGAAAATCGGCGATAATTTTTCTTGAGCAACAAAACTTTGTTTTGCGAACAGCGAAAGCAACAACTGTCAGACAATACAGGAGGCAAATATGAACACAAGGGAACGGCGGCGGGCATTGCTCGCCGCACTGGAACAGGACAAGCGCGTCGTCGTTGCGGAGCTCGCCGAGCGCTTCGCCGTGACGACGATGACCGTGCGGCGCGACCTGCGGCGGCTCGCGGAGATAAATGTCGTGACACTCGTGCACGGCGGCGCGATCTACAACGAGGGCGGCGCGACGCTGCCGACGGTCACGGCGCGCGCCCGCGTCATGCAGACGACAAAGCTCCGCCTCGCGGAAGCCTGTGCCGCGCGCGTGCAGGAAGGAAATGCCATCTACCTCGACACGGGTTCGACGTGCATGAGCATCGCGCAGGCCCTCGCAAACCGCAAGAACATCGCCGTACTCACGCACTCGCTTGGCGTCATGAACATCCTGTCGAATTCCGAAGGGCTCCAGCTCTTCACGATGGCCGGGCAATACAATGCAAAGCTCAAAGGCTTCTTCGGCGACCTCACATGCCGCGACATTGACGGCTTCCGTATCGACGCTGCCTTCCTCGGCACATGCGCACTCAGCCTTGACGGCGGCATGATGTCAACGGATGCCATCGACCAATGCGTGAAGCGCAAGATCATCGAGACCGCGCACAAAAACATCGCCGTCGTCGATCATACGAAAATCGGCAAAGATGCCTTCCTCCGCGTCTGCGACCTGCGCGACCTCGACAGCATCATCACGGACAAAGAGGCCGACGCCGCCTTCGTCGCCAGCGCACAGAAGCTCGGCATCGAGGTCGTGCAGGTGTGAATTCAAAAATAGTTGACATAGTGCAGATTATATGCTATCGTAACTGTTGTTGATATAGGAGGTCTTCACGATGAACAAGAAATCCATACTTCTCTCTGCCCTTCTGGCAACGAGCGTCTTGTTTGCCGGCAGCACGGTTTCCGCTGCGGCGGAGCATCACGAAGAGGCCGCGCACGTCCACACAATCGATTCAGCCGACTCGGTCGATGGCGGCTGGATGGTGACGGAAGGCCGTCTCAAGCTTGACAAACACGCAAAGAGCGTCTTCGCAAAGGCCACGGACAACCTTCTCGGCTGCGATTACGAGCCCGTGGCGCTCCTCGGTACACAAGTCGTCGCCGGAACGAACGACTGCTTCCTCGCCCGCCTGACCCCCGTCGTGCCAAATGCGACGCCGCACTGGGCGCTCGTGTATGTTTACGAGGACCTGCAAGGAAACGTGACGCTGACAAACGTCAAAGACTTGCCGCTCGGCGAGTGACTACGCCTCGAACATTTCCCTCCATGCCAAAAAGCCTGACGCAATTTTTTCGTGCGCTAGGCTTTTTGCATAGTGAATTATTTCCCGCCTTGCTCCTCTTTATCCCGAGGCTTTGTCAGGATATCCAATACCGCTTTCTGGCTTTCGGAATCGGATGCGGATTGCAACGCGTCTTTCTGGATGGCTTCCCCTGCTTGCTGGTGCTCGGCTTTCTGGCTCAGGGCACGGTTCGTCTTGTCATCCTGGGCAACGCGTTCCTGCAGCGCCTGCTGCATCAAAGCTTCTTCCTTTTTTCCCTGTTTTTGAATTGCTTCTTTCTGCTTGTCGATATCCGCATGTAACGCGCTGATCTGGCTGCCAATGACGCTCAGATCTCCGTCGGTCAGCGTCCCCGACTCCTGCTTCTTTTCGAGGGCACGCACTTGTTGGTATTTTTCATGCAGCACATCCTCCGGCTTCTTGCTGCGCTTTTCGAGTTCGTCACGCTCTTTCTGCAATGCGGAGCGGTCGCTGTCCGTCAGGCGGCCGTCGTCCCTTGCCAGCGTGTCGTCGATTTCCGCGATGCGGTCTTGATCGCGGGCAATCTGTTCTTTTCCCGCTTGGATTTCCCGCAGGCTGCTTTCCGCGCTGGTTTCCTGGTCTGCCCGAAGACGTGAAGCGGCGCTGAGCGCTTTGCCCGTACGACTGATGCAGACGTCTGCCGCTTTCGCGCCCCACTGCGCTGTCATATTCTGAGAGGCGTCGGCCGTCTTCTGATGATGTTGCAACGAAAAGGGCTGGTTGATTTGGGACGTCATAAGATTATGAGAGATTTTCATTTTGCAAGCACCTCGCATATAGACTTCTATGATAGTAATCGATTACCGCTTTGTTCTAACGTCAGATAAGAACGCTTACATCATATATATTTCTCTTCTCAATGATAAAATCCTATGGATTCTAAAAAATATAATAAAAACCTGCACGATTTCTCTGTGCAGGTTGATGCGACGGTCTTCTGTTTTCAATACCGTTTCCGCTTCACCGACGAGGCGATGCCGAGCTGTTCGCGGTATTTGACGACGGTGCGGCGGGAGATTTCGAGGCCCTTGTCTGCGAGGAGCTTTGCGAGCTTCGCGTCGGAGAGCGGCTTCTTCGGGTCTTCGGCCGCGACGAGCGCGGCGAGGGCGTCCTGCACCTGCCGTGCGCCATAGGCGGCCTCCCCTGCCCCGGCTGCGAGGTTCGCCGTGAAGAAGGCTTTCATCGGGTAGATGCCGCTCGGCATCTCGATGTATTTGCCCTGCACGGCGCGGCTGACGGTCGATTCGTGGACGTCTGCCGCTTCGGCGACGTCCTGCATCGTCATGGGCGCGAGGCGCGAAAGGCCGTCCGTCAGCACGGGGCGCTGGCGGCGCACGATTTCCTCGGCGACGCGGCGGATCGTCTCGCGGCGCGTCTCGATGTTCTTGATGAGCCACGCCGCCGCACTCAGGCGGCCGCGGATGTACGACTGCGTCTCCTCGTCATAGCCCGCCGCCTCCTGGTAGAGGCGCGAAATATGGAGGCCGGGCACGCCGCCGCTCGTGAGCTCGATGCGCCAGCCCGCGCCATACGGACGCACGACGACGTCGGGCGTGATGTAGCCGGGGTCGTCCGAACCATAGGCCGCGCCGGGCTTCGGCGTCAGCGTGCGCACGATGTCGACAGCCATCTGGACGTCGGACGGACGCACCCCCTCGGCCGAAGCAATCTCCTTGATGCGCGAATTTGCCACATCTTCGAGGTGCGCGTCAATGATGCGAGCAACGAGACCCTCGTAGATGCCGCGCCGCTCCGCCTGCAGGCGCAGGCATTCCGCGAGCGTGCGCGCGCCGACGCCGGCGGGCTCGAATGACTGAATCGTGGCGAGTACCTGCGTCGCGATGTCCTCTTTGACGCCTGTCGCGCGCGCGGCTTCTGCGAGCGGCACAGCGAGATAGCCGCGGCTGTCGATGGAGCCGACGAGGAAGACGGCGACGGCCTTTTCCTGTTCGCGCCCGGCAGGATAGGCGAACTCGACCTGCTCGAGAAGCTCTTCTTCCAGCGTGCGGCTCACGGGCTTTGCCTGCTCGAATGCATGCGGCTCGCCGCTTTCGCCGCCATCCCAGCCATCGCCGCGCTCGGGGCTGCCGAGGTAGCTCGCGAGCGCCGAGATGTCTTCGGCGCGATACGCCTGCTCGCGTTCTTCGCGCGCATCGTCCCCCGCCGTCCCCGTCGTTTCCTCAAACGAAAGCGCCGCATGGTCGTAGTCGATCTCGAGCGCGGGATTTTCCAGATACTCCTTCTCAATCAGGCCGCGCAGCTCCTGCGCGGGGAGCGCGAGGATCTTGATGGCCTGCTGCATCTTCATCGTCATGGCGAGATGCTGGGAGAGGTTCTGCGAAAGCGCTTGTGACTGTTCCATGCGGCGTTACCTAGTTTCTTTCTTACCTGCGCGATGCGGCCACGGCGGCGGCGATGGCGGCGCCGAGACCCGAACCGCCATTTTCGAGGACGGTCGTAACCTGGGCGGCATCTTCGCCGAGGAGCTCGGAGAGGCCTTTCATGAGGTTCTCTTTCGCATGCGGCATCTTTTCATAGACGGAGCCGTCGACGGCGATCGTCTGCGGTGCGAGGTGCTGCTCGGCGCCCTGCAGCTGCCAGAGGATGCCGACGAACGACGCGGCGACGAGGCGTGCGGAGCGGTTCACGATGCGCAGCACGAGATCCTGCACTTTGTCCGCGTCAGCGGCATCGAGCGTGTGCCCCGTCTTTTCCGCGACGAGCTGGATGATAGCAGGATGCGCGGCATCCTCATCGTCCATGATGGCCGACATGTCGATGCTCGTGAAGCCATAGTCCTTGCCTTTTTCGCCAAGGAGCTCGGCGAGCGCCATGCCGAAGAGCTCGCCCATGTAGCGGCCGGAGACCATCTTTTCGAGGCGCTGCTCGCCCGGCTTTTCCGAGACCTTGTCGAGCTCGATGTCAAAACGACCCGGCGTCAGGCGGTTGAAGCCGCCGAGGTAGCACGTATTGTGGCCCGTCGCGTAGATGCAGCCGATGTTGACGTTGTCATGCTTGTAAGCCGACGCGAGCTGGACGGCAACCGTGTCGTTGATGACGGCCGTCGGCTCGACGTTGTCAAGGCCTTTCTTGTGCAGCGCGTCCTTGAGGAGGTCGTTGACGACCTTGCCCTCGACACCCGGCGTCGCAAATTCCTTCGTCCAGATGATGAGTTTCGCGTTGTAAAGATCCGTCTGCGACGACGGGAACGAGAACGTGTGCCCGAGGAAATATTTCTTCGTGTGATCGCCCTCGACGGCCTCCTCCACGAGGTCGGCGATGAAACCGAACATCTGGTCGGCCGTGGCATCAGCCGCGATGTAGTTGTACTTTCCGGGCACGACGAGCGGCTTCGCGACTTTCTTCAGGACTTCGAATTTGCCGTCGCCATCGAGGCGGATGCGCAGCACGCGGACATTCGTGCCGCCGAAATCGAGCGCGAGGTACTCGCCCGTCTCCTTGCGCGTCGGCAGGCCGATGTACGACTTCAGCATGCGCATGGAGCTGAGGTCGGGATCCTTGAGGCCCTGCTTGAGGTCATAGCGGAACGCCCCCGCGATCTCGCGCAGCTCGTCGCTGTCGATGGTGAAGTCGTTCAAAATGTCTTCGAATTGCTGCTTGTCAAATGCCATAATGTCAGTTCTCCTTTGGATGATGAATCTATAGGAATATTTTTAAGCAATCGTTGCTATGAAAGAATGATGGAAGTTGCATGTACCAGCCGGCCCCCTCTAGAGGGGGCTGTCAGCGAAGCTGACTGGGGGAGTAGTTAGATGCTGAGGACAAACAAGTATGCGAAACGTTGCTAAAGACTTTAGCAGCATCTGCATCCTCGACAGGATTCAGCATCCTACTACTCCTTCCACCGCTTCGCGGTCCCCCTCCCTCTAGAGGGAGGCTGGTTTACGACCCTTCTGCGATTTCTTCAAGATAAGCCCAGCGCTCCATGAGGTGGTCGAGCTCGGCCTGCAGGCGCTGCTGGTCTTTTGTGAGGTCGGCGAGCTTGCCGTAGTCAGAAGCGTTCTGCTGCATCAGGAGCTCGGTCGCCTTGAGTTCGCCTTCCTTGCTCGCGATGATGTCCTCGATTTCGGCGTACTCCTTCTGCTCCTTGAACGTCAGCTTTTTCGGGCGGGCGGACTGCCCAGCCGCACCATTGGCTGCTGGCGCGGTCTCGGCGCTGCTTTCTGGCGCCGCCGGTTTCCGCGCCGCAGGCTTCTGCGCTTCTGCGGCTGCCGCCTCTGCCTGCTCTTCCGCTTCTTTCTCCTTGTAGTAGCTGTACCCGCCCGGGTACATGCGGAGCACACCGCCCGGCTTGTAGACAAAGCTCTTGTCCGCGAGCCGGTCGACGAAGAAGCGGTCATGCGAGACGATGAGGATCGCGCCGTTGAAGTCGTCGATGAAGCTTTCGAGCACGGCCATCGTCTCGAGGTCGAGGTCGTTCGTCGGCTCGTCGAGGAGCAGTACATTCGGCGATTCCATCAGGATGCGCAAGAGATATAGCCGCCGCTTCTCGCCGCCCGAGAGCCGCGCAATCGGCGTCCACTGGAGGCTTCCCGGGAACAGGAAGCGCTCCATGAGCTGCGAGGCCGAAATCGTCGAGCCATCCGCAAGCGTGATGGTATGCGCGGCCTCCTCGATGTACTCGATGGCGCGCAGGCGCTCGTCCATTTCGACGGCTTTCTGCGTGAAATAGCCAATCTTGACCGTCTGGCCGATTTTCACCGTTCCCGACGTCGGCGCGAGACGCCCCGCAATGATGTCGAGGAGCGTCGTCTTGCCCGTGCCGTTGCGGCCGAGAATCGCGACGCGGTCGTGGCGCAGCACCGTGTAAGAGAAATCTTTCACGATGGTCTGCCCGTCCACTTCATAATGGACGTGGTCGAGCTCGATGACCGTGCGGCCGAGGCGGCTGCCCGCGAGGCCGATTTCGACGGTGCTGCGGTCGAGGTCGGGCGTCTGCGCCTTGACCTCTTCATAGCGCTCGATGCGCGCTTTCTGCTTTGTCGAGCGCGCCTGTGCACCGCGCCGCAGCCACTTGAGCTCATTCCTGAGGAAATTCTGCCGCTTTGCCTCGCTCGCCTGCTCGCGCTCGATGCGCGCGGCCTTCTGCTCGAGAAAGTCGGAGTAATTACCCGTATACGTGTAGGCGTGCCCCTTGTCGAGCTCGAGAATCTTCGTCGCCGTGCGGTCGAGGAAGTAGCGGTCATGCGTGACCATGAGCAGTGCGCCCTTGCGGCCCGAAAGATACGTCTCGAGCCATGCAATCGTCTCGCTGTCGAGATGATTCGTCGGCTCGTCCAGGAGCAGCAGGTCGCAGGGCTGCACGAGCGCTGTCGCGAGCGCAAGGCGCTTCTGCTCGCCGCCCGAAAGCGTGCCGACCGGCGCGGCGAAATCCGTGATGCCGAGCTGTGTCAGCACCGTCTTCGCCTCGCTCTCAAGCTGCCAGCCTTCCGCCGCGTCGATGGCGGCCGAACATTTGGCGAGCACCTGCTGCACGTTTCGGTCGTCAGGCCGCTCCTCCGCTGCCCGCAGGGCGAGCTCATAGTCGCGCAGCGCCTGCATGAGCGGCGACGTGCCGCGGAAGACTTCCATGAGCACGGTGTTCTCGGGCGCAAAGACCTTGTCCTGCGCGAGCATCTCCATGCGCAGGCCGCGCCGCTCGACGCGCGTGCCATCATCGACGGGCGTCAGCCCTGCGACAGCTTTGAGGAACGTGCTCTTTCCCGTGCCATTCACGCCGACGATGCCGACGCGCTCGCCGTCATCGATGCTGAAATCGACGCCAGAGAACAGCGTCTTTTCGCCATAGCTTTTCGTGAAGTTTTCCAGGGTCAGAAGCATGAAGATTTCCTCTCTCTTTGAAAATAGCATGTCTTTCGATGCCATCTTTCTCATTATAACGTGTTTTGCCCGAAAAAAATAGGGGCGATGCAAGAAATTTCACAAACGGGTACTTGTTTCCGTTCTCTTGTTCTTATTCCTCGCGCAGGTCGACAATCTCGTCGTGTTCTTCTGCGAGCGGTGCGGCGCGGTGAATCAGGATGCGCGTGATGCGGACGCCGTCGACTTCCTCGACGTAGAACGCATGGCCGCGGTACGACGCCATCTGGCCGACGCGCGGTGCCATGCCGAGCTGGGCGTAGAGCCAGCCGCCGACGCTGTCGACGTCAACATCGTCGATGTCGATTTCAAGGATGTCTTCGAGTTCTTCCAAGAGCAGCTTCGCGTCAACGGAAAAGATGCAGTCGCCGCGCTGCTCGGCCGTCGGGCGCTCTTCGTCAAATTCGTCCTGGATGTCGCCGACGATTTCCTCGACGATGTCCTCGAGCGTGACCATGCCGGCCGTGCCGCCGTACTCGTCGACGACGATGGCCATCTGGGCGCGCTTCTTCTGCATGGTCTTGAGCAGCACGGAGACGTCCATGCTGTCCGGCACGACGAGCGCCTTGCGCACGAGGCGGCGCAGGTTGATGCGGCGGCCCGGCGTCGTATAGAGCGCCTTCATGAGGTCTTTGACGTGGATGAAGCCGATGACATGATCCTTGTCCTCTTTGCAGAGCGGATAGCGCGTGAGCTGTTCCTCGAAGACGACGTGGAGGTTCGTGTCGAGGTCGTCTTCGATGTAGAGACAGACCATGTCCGTGCGCGGCGTCATGATTTCGCGGACGTTGAGGTCGGTGAAATCAAAGACGTTGTCAACGAAGTCGGCCTCGGTATCGTCGATGAGGCCCTGCTTGTAGCTTTCCTCCATGAGCAGGCGGATTTCTTCTTCCGTGTGAGCCTCTTCTCCCTCGCCGGCCGCTTCGAAGCCCATGCGCGCAGCCACCCAGTTCGCGACGTGGTTCAGCAGCCAGACGAACGGGTACATGATGCGCTCGAAAATGAGCATCGGCAGCGCGACGGTCAGGACGATGTGCTCGACGTTCTGGATGGCCATCGTCTTTGGCGTGAGCTCGCCGAGCACGATGTGGCCGCCCGTGATGATGGCGAACGCGAGCGCGAGCGAAATCGTATGCCCGATGGCGTCGTCGAGACCCGCGAGCCGCGTGACGGGCAGGATCAGCGTCGCGACAAATGGCTCGCCGACCCAGCCGAGGCCGAGAGAAGCCAGCGTAATGCCGAGCTGCGTGACGGAAAGCGACGTGTCGAGGTGGTCGGTGAGCTTCTTGGCATACGCCGCCCGCTTGTTCCCCGCCTCGATCAGCGTCTCAAGGCGCGAAGGACGGATTTTCACAACCGAAAATTCCGCTGCGACGAAGAAGCCGTTCATGAAGATGAGGAAGAGGACGAGGAAAAGCTGAAGGAGGATCGGGATGATGTCCATGGATGTTGTGGGGCCTCCTGTGAGGGTGAAAAGTTAGTACATAGTCGCGAAATCATTTCTTCCGGCGCGGCGAAGCCATCCTCTGAAACTCAATGCCGAGACTCTTCGACAACTTTTCGAGCTTCAGCGCTTCTTTGAGATCCGCCAGCGTAACGACGCGGCCTTCTTTTCCGGCCCGTCCCGTGCGTCCGGCCCGGTGCAGGTATGTCTTTGCGTCCTCCGGCAGGTCGAGGTTGAAAACGGTATCGACGTCCTGGATGTCGAGTCCGCGTGCTGCGAGGTCGGTGGAGAGGAGGAGCGTGGCTTTGCCGCTGCGGAAGTCTTGGAGGGCTTTGGCTCTGGCCTGCTTGCCCTGGTGGCCGAGCAATGCCTCCGCTCGGATGCCGTCGTAGCGGAGCTTTTCGAGCGTGCGTTCGGCGTCGAACGTGCGGTTGATAAAGACGATGCCGCGTTTCACGCCGAGGCGGCGCGTGAGTTTGCGGACTTCGGCGATTTTCTCGCGGAACGGCGTCATGCGATAGTAGTGCTGGACGGTCTGGGCGGCTGCGGGCGCGGCTTCGATGCGCAGGACTTCCGGATGGTCGAGGAAGTCGGCGCGTTCGAGGGCTTTCTTCGGCGCGGTCGCCGAGAACAGTGCGTACTGGATGGGCTGGTCGCCGCGCGCGCGGCGCACGAGCTGGACGATGTCAGCCGTGTTCTTTGCGTTCTGGTCGTCGAGCAGGCGGTCGAACTCGTCGAGGACGAGGAAGTTCACGTCCTGCAGCTTGAGCTTGCCCTTGTGCGCAAGCTCGATGAGGCGGCCGGCCGAGCCGACGATGAGCTGCGGCTTCTTCTTGAGCTTCTCAATCTGGCGCTGGATGTTTGCGCCGCCGATCAGGCCGAGCGCGCGGATGGGCAGCTCGGCCGCCTGCGCGAGCTCCTGCGCCGTCTTCGCTATCTGCATCGCGAGCTCATACGTCGGCGCGAGCACGACGGTCTGCGCCTGCATGTGCTCTGCGTCGATGCGCGCGAGCGCGGGCAGCAGGTACGCGAGCGTCTTCCCTGTCCCCGTCGGCGCCTGCACGACGAGGTTGCCGCCCGAAAGCAGGCGAGGGATGGCCTTGGCCTGGACCGGCAGCGGGGTCTCGATGCCCTGTGATGCGAGGGCGGCGACCAAAGCGGCTTTCCTGTCGCCAAAATCCATATCATCAAAAGTTGTCATTCATGATCTCCTTGCTATTGCATAACAGGCGAGGTATTGCGAACCAAAAGGCCCCTTCTCTGAGCAATGTCATTAAGTTAGCGAAAATCCAGTATAAATCCAGGCCCCCTCACCGAGGGGGCTGTCAGCGAAGCTGACTGGGGGTGTGTCGGAGGTAGGACGGAACGTATGGCTGGGTTGCGTCTGCGAAGACATACCTTCGCAGATACCATCGAAGAAATTGTCAGGCCCTACCTTCGCCACACCCACCACCGCTTACGCGGTCCCCCTCCCTCAATGAGGGAGGCTGAAATTACGCTATTCCAGCACCGGTTTCCCGTGCAAATCGTCGAATGTTGCGGTGCATCTCGGGTAATTGCTGCAGCCCCAGAACGTGCCGTTCTTGCCGCGGAGCTTCTTCAGATGCCCCTCTTTGCAGCGCGGGCAGAGGATCTTTTCCTTCGGTTTGCCGTCTTTGCTCTTTTCTTCCGGTTCCTTGCCCATCTTTTCCATCGGGCTCGCGGAGTATTTCGGCTTGTCGTTCCAGTTCTTCCACTGCTTCGGCACATACGGCTCGGGCGGGCCGAACAGGGTGTTGAGTTCGTCCCAGTCGGCTGCGCTCGGCTGGGCATCGCCCGCGCTTTCCGCGTAGGCGACCTGCGCGGGCGCAAACGATGGTGCACTGCTGGCGGCTGGCGCTTTCGCGCTCCAGCGTCCACGGCTGCCGCCCGACGATGCGCGGTTCTTCGCCTCGTCCATATCGGGCTTGCCGTCCTTATCATCCGTCGTCAGGCGGCATTTCGGGTAGTTGCTGCACCCCCAGAACACGCCGTTCTTGCCTTTGCGCTGCACGAGCACGCCGCTCTTGCACCTGGGGCAGACGTACTCGCCATGCACTTCCATCTTGACGCCCCAAGCCTTTTCACAGAGCGTTTTCGTGAAATCGATCTGGGCCTTGAGAAAGTCGTCGAGCGTGCCGTCGCCCTCGGACATGGAATGCAAGCGATCTTCCCAGATGGCTGTCGAGTCGGGATACGTCATCTCGTCCGGCAGGGCGTCAACGAGCAGGTATGCAGATGGCGTCGGGACGAGGTACTTCTTCTTGCCCTGCGGGTGCAGGAACTTCCGCTTGAGGAGGTCGTCGATGATCGTCGCTCGCGTCGCCTCCGTGCCGATGCCGTAGACGTCCTTGAGCTGCTTCTTGGCCTCAGGATTCTTGACGTACTTGTGGATTTCTTTCATGCCGGCGAGCAGTGTCGCTGGCGTAAAGCGGGTGGGCGGCTTTGTGACGGACTTCTTGAGCTCGCCCTGCGTGTACTCGACTGCGTCGCCTTTCTTCATGACGGGCAGCGAATCATTTTCGTCCTCGGCGCGTGCTCCGCTTTCGCTTTCATCGCTGTTTTCTTCGTCCGCGCCGCCCGCTTTCGCTGCTTTCTTTTTCGACTGGTACATGATTTTCCAGCCCGAATCGCGCTCCGTGCGACCGCTCGCCGTGAAAAGCTCATCCTTGTATGTGACTTCGACTTTCGTCTGGTCATAGACATGTGGCGGATAGAACTGCGCGATGTAGCCGCGCGCGATGAGTTCGTAGAGGTTGCGCTCCGCCCTCGGCAGCGTCTCAGGATTCACGCGCACGGTCGTCGGGATGATGGCGTGATGCGCCGAAATCTTCTTGTCGTTCCAGGCGCGGCTCTTGCGCTTGGCATCGGCCCCCGCCGCCCATGGTGCGAGCACGCTGCCCTCGGCTGCCGCAAGATTTGTGAGAATCGTCTTCGCCTCGCCGAACTGGTTTGTCGGCAGGTATTCGCAGTCCGAGCGCGGATACGTCGTGAGCTTCTTTTCATAGAGCTTCTGTGCCGTGTCGAGCACGAGCTGCGGCTCGTAACCGAAGCGCTTGCCCGCAAGCACCTGCAGGCTTGAAAGCGAGAACGGCAGCGGCGCGGCCTCCTGCTTCTTCTGCTTTTGGTAGCCCGTGAGCGTTCCTTCGCGCGGCGCTTCGGAAAGCGCCTTGAGCTTTGCTTCGGCGACGGCTTTGTCAACCAGGCGGTTCTCGCTGTCGAGTCCCGCCATCGTGTCGCGCGGCTTCCACTCGGCCGTGAAGCTGCCGTTTTCATGCTGGAATGTCGCCCGCAGATGATAGTAATCGACGGGCTTGAAGTTTTCGATCTCGCGTTCCCGCCGCACGACGAGCGCGAGCGTCGGCGTCTTCACGCGGCCAATCGGCAGCACGATGCGGCTGTGGCCCGCCCGCCGCGCGGCGAGCGTATAGGCGCGCGAGAGGTTCATGCCGATGAGCCAGTCCGCGCGGGCGCGCGCGAGCGCTGACTGCTTGAGGTTGAAGAACTTCTCATTCGGCTGCAGGTGCGCGTTCGCGCTCTTGATGCTCTTCTCGTCGAGCGCGTTCAAGAGGATGCGCTGCACGGGCTTCTTGTTGCCGAGATAGTCGAGCACCTCGTCGACGAGCAGCTGCCCTTCGCGATCCGGGTCGCCTGCATGGACGATTTCGTCCGCCTTGGCGATGAGTCCCTTCACGATGCCGAACTGCTTCGCGCTGTCCTTTGCGACATAGAGCTTCCACTCCTGCGGCAGGATGGGCAGGTCTTCGGCGCGCCACCTCTTGTAGCGCGCATCGTACTCCTCCGGCTCGGCCTGCCGCAGGATATGGCCGAAGAGCCACGTCACGACGCCGTCCTGCGTCACGAGATAGCCGTCGTGGCGCTGCACGGGCCCGCGCAGGCACTTCGCAATCTCGCGCCCCATGCTCGGTTTCTCGGCAATATACAAACGCAACCGTCTTCCACCTCCAGAAAATGTCCCTTCTATCTTATCACAAGTCTGCCGCTTGTTCCTAGTCCTTCCAGGGATTTCCCATAGAAATTCATGGAATCGAAATTGACACAGCTATGCATATTTTGTTATAATTGATTTACATTTTTACAGGTGTTTGTGCATAGGAGTGACCTGCATGTCCGAAAAAACGTTCCCGCTCACTTACGAACAACTCAAGGACGTCGTGAAGAAATTCCCCACGCCGTTCCATATCTATGACGAGAAGAAGATTCGCGCGACGCTCCGCGCCCTGAACCACGCGTTCCGCTGGGCACCGAAATTCCGCAACCAGTTCGCGGTCAAGGCGCTGCCGAACCCGCGCATCGTTCAGATTCTCCACGAAGAAGGCGCGGGAACAGACTGCTCCAGCCTCGCCGAGCTCGTGCTGTCCGACGTCGCGGGCGTCAAAGGTGAAGAAATCCTCCTGACGTCGAACGACACGCCGGCCGACGAGTTCCAGAAAGCCATCGAGCTCGGCGCCATCATCAACCTCGACGACATCAGCCATCTCGACTACCTCGAAGAAAACGCCGGCCTGCCGAAATGCCTCTGCTTCCGCTACAACCCCGGCGACCTCATGGAGGGCAACGACATCATCGGCAAGCCGACGGAAGCAAAATACGGCCTGACGCGCGATCAGCTTTTCGAAGCCTACAAGATGGCGCAGGAAAAAGGCGTCAAGCGCTTCGGCCTGCACACGATGGTCGCGTCGAACGAGCGCCGCACGGAGGCGTTCCTCTTCACGGCGAAGCTCATGTTCGGCCTCGCAAAAGAACTGCAGGAACGCCTCGGCATCCACGTCGAGTTCCTCGACCTCGGCGGCGGCTTCGGCATCCCGTACCGCCCCGAGGAAGAGCCGCTCGACCTCGAAGCCATCGGCGAGGGCATCCACAAGCTCTACGATGAGATGATGGTGCCCGCGGGCCTCGGCGACGTCGCCATCTTCACGGAGTGCGGCCGCCTGATCACGGGCCCGTCCGGCTGGCTCGTCTCGACCGTCATTCACGAGAAGAAGACGTACAAGGACTACATCGGTCTCGACTCCTGCATGGCAAACCTCATGCGCCCTGCCATGTATGGCGCCTACCATCACATCACGATTGCAGGCAAAGAAAATGCGCCTTGCGACCACAAGTATGACATCACGGGCTCGCTCTGCGAGAACAACGACAAATTTGCCATCGACCGCATGCTGCCGGGAATCGAAATCGGCGACCTGCTCATCATCCACGACACCGGCGCCCACGGCAGTGCGATGGGCTTCAATTACAATGGCAAGCTCTGGTGCGCCGAGCTGCTGCTCCGGGAAGACGGCAGCATCGAGCTCATCCGCCGCGCCGAAACGCTTGCGGACTACTTCGCAACGCTGACAGGGTTTGATGGCGCGATGATGGGGAATAAATGAGGCTCTCCCTCCGGGAGAGCTGGCACGCGAAGCGTGACTGAGCGGGTGTCGAAGATACGACAAAACTTTTCAAAATAAAAATTGAGTCGAAGGCTTTCCATGATCCTTCGACTCAAATTTTTTATATAGAGTTATGGCCTGCCTCCGACACCCTTTCCGTCGCCTGCGGCGCCACCTTCCCCTGTGGGGAAGGCATCTCCTTCGTCCTGCGATTCACTTTTCTAGTTTCGCCGTATCAATCAGACTGCCGTCCGGCTGGAAGCTCTGGATTTCGATATGCTGCGCATCGCCTTTGACCGTCATGTAGTTGTCGACCTCGGGCTGCGGCGCGACGACTTCGTCGAGGCTGTGATCTTTCCAGAGGTTCGGATAGCGGACGTTGCCCGCGACGCCCGTGATGATGTAGAGCGGGCCGCCCGCGTCGCGCTGGAAATTACGGATATGGCCACGGTTGCGATACGTATGGAGATGCGCCGAGAGCACGAGGTCGACGCCATGCGCATCAAAGAGCGGCATCCACGCACGGCCGTCGTCGCTAAAGCCCTCCGCGCGGCCCGGCCGGCTCTGGAAGCTGTACTGGATTGGGTCTTTGTGCATCAGGACGATGTTCCATGGCGTCTTTTTCGCCTTGCTCGCTGCGATGTCCTCTGCAAACCACGCCTGCTGTTCATCGAGCAGACCCGCGTGGAAATCATTCGTCTCGTCCTGCTGCGTGTTGAGCACGATGAAATGCGCAGGGCCGTAATCGAACGAATAGTAGTAGCGATGAAATGGCTCGCTGCCGACCTCCGGCACGGCGAACTGCGCAAGATAGGCCTTCGGCAGGCGCACCTTCCAGTTCTGGTCGTATGTCTCATGATTGCCCATGATTGGCGCGACGGGAATGTTCGCCGAGAGCGGCGCGACGGCGTCAAACCATGCCTCCCACTGGCGGTGGTCTTCGCCATTGTCGACGAGGTCGCCCATATTGATGAAGAAATCCGTATCGGGATTGCGCTCGTAGGCATTGCGCGCGAGCTCCTGCCAGCCGCTATAATCATTTGACTGCGAATCGGGAAACACGAGCGCTGAAAACGTCCTGCCGTCATCGGCGCGGAGCTTCTGCCACTCGCCTGCCCGCTTGCCGTCGCGCAGACGGTATTCATACGCCGTGCCGGGCGCGAGGCCGTCGAGGCGGGCCGTCTGGAGATACGACGAGACGCCGTCGTCACTGTAAGGCGCGCTCTCGGCCGCAAATGTCTTGAGGACGTCGCCGCCTTCGGCGCGGAGCTCGACGGCGGCCTCTTTCTGTGCGGCTGCCGACTGCCACATGATCGTGCGCGCCGTCTGGTTGTCCACCGCAACGATCTGCCGCACGAACGAAGCATCGATGGCGCCTGTGACATCGCCCGCGACGCGGCTGGCCAGCCGACCGAGCGCGCGCTGCTCATACCAGACGCCGCCCGCCCCCGCGAGGAGCAGCGCCCCGCCTGCGATTTTCAAAAACGTGCGCCGAGAAATCTTCTTTTCCATAGCAAAGCGCCCTCCTTCATGATTTTGTCTTTATCATAAAGGAAGGCGCTTAAAAGTACAAATACTTCTTGTTAACGTTTTGATATGCCCTGAAAGCATGAAATTTCGCACCCGCGGAAGGCAATGCTGTACAGATTGCTCATACGTACAGGGGACTCCCCCCGCCGCTCACGCGGCCCGTCCCCCCTCTAGAGGGGGGCTTCCCACGCAGTCACAGCAAATCTGTTTTCTGCAGAATATGATGCTGGGTTGCGCGCTTGTTGCCGAGGACGTTGAAGTTCTCGACGATGACGCCGTAGACGAGGCAGCCCGCCGAGACGAGGCCGATGCTGACGGCGAATTCGAAGACGGACGGGAAATAATCGCCGGACTTGTACATCGCCGTGAAGACGCAGTTCAAGCGGTTCATGACGACGCCGATGACGACGAGCCACGAGTACGTCAGCACACCCCACTTCTTATAGGCGAGCGGGCTGAAGATGATGATGAGCGGGATGATGATGCCCAGCACCATTTCCAGGCAGTACAGGTTGCTCTGCATCGTACCGAGGAAGACATAGCCCCATTCATCATGCATCGTGATGTCCACGATCTTCATGACGAGGTAGATGGCCATGATGGCGCCGCC
This sequence comes from uncultured Veillonellaceae bacterium, assembly GCA_900318215.1. Lineage (GTDB taxonomy): Bacteria > Bacillota > Negativicutes > Selenomonadales > Selenomonadaceae > Selenomonas_C. The sequence goes on along the minus strand of ONJV01000015.1, from coordinate 12,096 downwards.
GACGCGCGTGAGCTGGCGCATGATGTCGGAATCGACCTCGTGGCCGTAGTTCCGCCGCGCAAGGTCGCTCTCAACGCAGACCATCGCCGAGCCGACGAAGAACGACGAAATCAGGAAGTAGAGCGGCAGGATTGGGCTCCACCACAGCGGGAACATCTTGCTCTTCGCAATCAGGAACAGGCCGCCGAGCGACGACTGATGCATCATCGGGAAAATCAAGCCGATGATGACGAGCACGGGCAGGATTTTCAAAATGTAGGGGTGCAGCCATTTGAACATGCGCTCCGTGATGACCTCGTGGAATTCGAGCGTCAGGATCGTCGTGTAAATCGAGATGCACCAGAAGACCTCGAACAGCACGGACGTATAGCCCCACGAGACAAACGGCCGCCAGAAATGCGGCCAGAGGCCGATGTCGAGGAACAGCCCCGCCATGACGAGGATGTAGCCGAGGAGCGACGTGAGGAGCGCGCTCCTCGCGACGACACCGTATTTCTTCACCTTGAAACCGCTGACGAGGAGCGCCGTCGAATAGCCGCCGCCCGCGAGCGCAACGCCGCAGAGCACGTCGAATGAAATCCAGAGCCCCCAGGGCGTCTCATCCGTGAGGTGCGTGACGTACTGAAAGCCCGTCAAAAGCCGCACGACAGCGACGCAGGCCATGAGGCCCGCGAGGCACAGCAGCACGATGCGCGCCGGTGTCACCGTGAAATCCCAGCCGAGGATGCGGTAGCAGCGATAGAGGTTCAACTTTTTCATATCATGCCATCCCCTTCCCCATGATTGCCCGCTTCGCGCGTTTCTTCCTCGGGCGTGGGCGGCTTCGGCGGGTCATTCTTGTGCTTCTTGTAGTAGCGCCAGGAAATCGCCGCGAGGAAGAGGCCCCAAGCCGCCGCGAGGAACGGCACTTTCGAAAGGTAGGCGTGCGTGTACGTCGAAGGCGGGATGTCTTCGAAATCCGTCTTGAAGCCGAGCTCCTCGAATGGCTGGTCGGAAATGTAGAGCCATTCCGTGCCGCCGAGCTCCTTCTCGCCATAGACGTGGTTGATGTAGCGATGGTCTTTCTCGATGATGGCATGCGCTTTCGTGAGCAGTTCGTCGCGGCCGCCGAACGTCAGCGCCCCGGTCGGGCACGCGCTGACGCAGGCGGGCGCGTCGCCGTCTTTGAGGCGAGAGGCGCAGAGCTGGCACTTCGTGACGAGCGGCAGCGGCTCGTCCCACTGGTAGCGCGGAATCTCGAACGGGCATGCCAGCATGCAGTAACGGCAGCCGACGCAGAGTTCCGGGATGTAGACGACGGCATGCGTCTCAGGATCGACGCGCAGCGCTTTCGAGAAGCACGCCGACGCGCACGACGGTTCGAGACAGTGCATGCACTGCTTCTTGACAAAACGCGTATAGCCCTTGCCGTTCGGCGCTTCGACGCGCTTGCGCTGGATCACGGTCCATGTGTCGTCGTCGAGGTCTTTCTCCTCCTTCTGCTTGCGGCTCTTCTTCTTTCCATAGGGGAGCTTGTTCCAGAGCTTGCAGGCCACGGAACAGCTCTCGCATCCGATGCATTTCGTGATGTCAACGAGGACAGCCATGATGTTCCCTCCCTGTCAGGCCTTTGCCGGTTGCGATTTTGGCGCCTTGGGCGGCGTGTTCGGCGCATGCTGCGTCTCGGCGTCAAAAATCTTCTCGCTCTGATCCACGAGCGACGTATGCAGGTATTTCTCGGCGCGCTCGCTGAGCGGCTGGCCATAAAATTCCTTGTAGAGCGTCTGGATTTCGGCGTTCTCGTGGCTTGCGCGCTTCTTCGCGCCGCGGTCTTCCTGGTAGAGCGCCGCGATGCGCCGCTGCCGCATATCCTCGCTCGAAGCGAACTGGCTCTTCGGCTGGCCGCCGCCGCCGATGCAACCGCCCGGGCAGGCCATGAACTCGATGAACTGCCAGCGGCTGCCCTGCCCCGCGCGGATGGCGTCGAGCACCTTGCGCCCCGAGGCCATGCCGTTGACGACCGCGACGCTAACCGTACCGACGCCCGGCACACTCGCCTGCGCCTCCTTGACCGACGTCAGGCCTCGCACAGCTTTCCATTCAAGCAGGTTCGCAGGCGGCGCCTGATGCGTCGCGAAATAGTAGAGCGAGCGCACGGACGCCTCCGCAACGCCGCCCGTCGCGCCGAAGATGCGGCCTGCACCCGTGCTTTCGCCAAGGATCGAATCGTAGTCCGCATTGTCGAGGCTCTCGAAGTCGATGCCTTTTTTCTTCAGCAGGCGTGCGAGCTCGCGCGTCGTCAGCACGTAGTCAACGTCCTGCAATCCGTCGTGGCCGAGCTCCTTGCGGAGCGCCTCACCTTTCTTCGCCGTGCACGGCATGATCGAGACCGTGACGATGTTCTTCGGGTCGAGCCCTTTCTTCTCGGCATAATACGATTTGACCGTCGCGCCCATCATGGCGGCTGGCGACTTGCAGGTCGAGAGATGCTTCATGAGGTCGGGATAGAACAGCTCGCAGAAGCGCACCCAGCCAGGGCAGCACGACGTGAAATGCGGCAGCACGTCCTTCTTCTGCGTCAGGCGCACGAGCGCCTCGCTCGCCTCCTCCATGATCGTCATGTCCGCCGACATGCAGGTGTCGAAGACGGCATCGAAGCCGAGCGCCCGGAGCGCCGCGACCTGCTTGCCGCTGACGATCGAGCCCGGCGCCATGCCGAACTCCTCGCCAAGCGAGACCTTCGTCGCCGGTGCCGTCTGCACAACGACGAACTTGCTGTCATCGTCGAGCGCCGCCTCGACCTGGTCCACGGCCGGACGCTCGTGAATCGCGCCCGTCGGGCACCACATCGTGCACTGGCCGCAGCCGATGCAGGCCGTCTCGTCCTTCAGCGGCAGCGGATAGTAGCCGTGGACGCCGATGACATTGTGGCACGCCTCGATGCACTGGCCGCAGAGAATGCACTTCTCATCGTCGCGCATGATGGACGGATTCTTCGGCGAAATCGCGACGCGGCCCTTCAGGTGCGCGGGGAAATCGCCCCGGCCCTGGTACTGGTCCGGCATCCAGCCGTCGCCGCCCTCATCTTTCTGTTCTGACGCACAGCCCGAAGCCAGCACACCGAGACCGAAAAGGCTCGTGCCCGACGCCAGCTTCAGGAAATCCCTGCGAGAGATCTTTCGCGCCATATCCCTCATCCTCTCAAAATTACTTCTATTTATGATTCCCTAGTACGAAGTAAATAATACGAATTGCGAGACAATTCATCCCACGGTTCTTATGATAACACACATTTCACAAGGATTTCCAGTAGAAAATATGAAATTTCATACGAAAAACGCAGAAAAACGAAACAATATCGCAAGTTTTGTGAATCGAACAAAAGATGTGTGAAAATTTCACACATTGCGGAAAATACGAGCGCCATTCAAACTTCAGCCTCCCTCTAGAGGGAGGGGGACCGCGGAGCGGTGGTGGGAGTAGTAGGGTGCTGAAGCCGAACTCAAATGCAAACATTCACGAAAGCAACAGGATTCTTCCAAGATTTGTCGAAATTCTTTCTAAAGATAAGGATATCGAAAGGAGATGGCACCATGCCTGCAAAACAATGGCGCACCTGCCGCCTCAACATCAATGGAACCTCGCGCAAGCTCTCCTACAGTGACGACGCCATCAAGAAGCTCTTCGAGCCGCTGCTGCGCCGCCTGACGGCACTCTGCCACCGGCTCGGCCGCCGCACCGTCGTCTACCTCGTCGCCCCGGCCGACACGGGCAAGACAACGCTCGCGCTCTTCCTCGAACGCCTCGCGCTCATGGGAGGCGCCTCCGGCATCGTGCCCATACAGCGCCTCGGCCTCGAAGGCTTCCAGCGCGCACCGAAGGAACTCGCCGCCGAACTCGACGCCGAGGGAAAGCCGCTCTCGCCCTATGGTCCGCAAGCCTACGACCTCGAAGCGCTGTCCGCGAAGCTCTCGGCGCTCGCATCCGGCCAGGACATCCGCTGGCCTGTCTACGATCGCGCGCGCCGCGAGATCGTGCCCGACATCACGCCTGTCCGCAAGCCCATCGTGATCGTCGAGGGCTGCTACCTTCTGCTCAAAAGCTACGGCTGGGAGAACCTTCGCAAGTTTGCCGACTACAGCGTCGCCATCATGGCGCAGCCCGGCAGCCTCGCCTCGCGCACGCAGCAGCGCCTCGCCGCCCGCGGCCTCACGCCGAAAGAAGCTGCCGAGCGCTATGAGAACGACTACCGCCCCGCCATCATGCAGGTCATGACGGGCTCGTGGCCCGCCGACGAGACGTGGATCTACAGCCCCGACGGCGACTACCAGCCGCAGCCCGACCGCCTGCAGCATTACCGCGCGAAGCAGAAGAGCACGCAGCAGGACTTCGATTCCGTCCGCCGCAAGGACGAGCCGATCTTCCGCGCCTACGAAGAACAGATGGCCTCTGGCCATGGCAAGACGTACGCCGTCGGCTATCAGAAAGGCCTCGAAACCGCCCGCCGCAACATCCTCCGCCGCCTCGCAAGTTCGAACGGCATGGGCCGCGAAGCGCTCAAGGAAACGTTCCACCTGACAGAAAAAGAGCTCCAGGACCTGCTGTCCTGAAGCTCTGCAATCTACTCCCCCGCCACATACGCTTGATACTGCTCTTCCGCATCCCGCTTCGCCTTGTCCCACTCCTTGTTGACCTGCTCGCCGATCAGCCGTTTCCCATCGACATCCGGATGCAGGCCGTCAAGCGCGAGCTCCGTCGGCAGGACGCCGTCGGGGCAGACGAACGCCGAAGCTGCATCGACGCACGCCTGGTCGCGGATGTAGCTGTTCACGCGTTCGAACCGCATCTGCCAGTCCGGCGCCGTCGGTTCGTCGAACACATGCGCGATGTTCCGCGGATTGATGGGCGGCAGCGTCAAAAAGATCGGCCGGATGCCGTTCGCGAGCGCGAGCACCTTCATGGCCTCGAGATCGCCGATGACATCGTCCGGGTCCTCGCCCGCGCGCAGGCTGTTCGTGCCCGTGAAAATCATCAAATACTTTGGATGAAACGGCAGGACGTCGCGCTCGAACCGCTCGCGCGTCATCGACGAGAGGTCGCCCGAAGACGACAAGTTGATGGCCGGAAAATCGAGATACGAGAGCCAGCTGAACTCGAAGTCAGCGGGGCTGAACGAATAATGGCCGCCGCCGTGGCTGATGCTGTCGCCGAGCACGGCGACCTCCCAGTTGTCCGATGGCTCGGCCCGCACCTCATGAAAATCTGACCACTGCCCGAACGGATAGCCCTCGGCATCCTCCGCGCGCACGCGCCACGAATACGTACCAATACGCGGCTCGCGGTCATAGATTTCCGTCACATCGGAGTGGAGCGTCGCGACCGGCGCGAGCTTTCCTGACGCCGCGACTTCCGGCGTGCCCGCATAGAGCTCGACCGTATAGCCCGACGCATTCGCGAGGCCGACCCAGTCATAGACGGGATAGAGAAGAGTCGAGCCATTTCCCTTGCCATACTCCGAAAAAATCACCGGCCGGTCGAGGTCTTTCTCCTTCTCCGACGTGTAGAGCGTCGCGAGCTTGCTGAACTTGCTGACCGGCTGCCCATCGAACCCGATGGAGCGCACGCGCCAGTAAATGGGCTGCTTGCCGAGATATTCCTCCGCAAATTCCCGCAGCGGCACATTGTAGTGGTTCGTGTAGACAGCGCGCGTGTGATAGATGCGATGGTTGACCTTCGCATCCGGATTGGAATAGAACTCGATTTCATAGACGACGGCCTGCGTGTCCTTGTCCCAGGAGAGCAGCGGCGCATACGCCGCCGGCTCTGCCTCCGTCGTCTCTCGAAGCCCCGTGAGCCCTTCGCCCACGGGGCTTTTCGCCTGCTCCGCGCGAGGCCCGGCATGCCAGCCGCATGCGACAGCCGCCACGACGAACACGAGCGCCGCCAGCACTGCCAACCCCTTCTTCCGCGTCCCTTTCATCGGAATCACCTTGCTTTCGTTTCAATCATTTCATTCTCTCCATGATACCATATTCCCCAATCGTGCGCAAAACGACCTGCGCGACAGGATTTTCCCCCGCTGCCTCGAATAGACATATAGGAAACTACAGGGAGGCATCTTCATGGATCGACAAGCAAAGGCCGCGGCGGATTTCGCGGCGAAATGGGCGAGCGTCGGAGATGAAAAGCAGGACAGCCAGCGCTTCTGGATCGAGCTCTTGCAGAAAGTCTACGGCATCGACGATCCCGCAAGCTTCGTGCGCTTCGAGCAGCGCGTCAAGCTCTCGCACGTCAGCTACATCGACGTCGTCATCCCCGCCACGCACACCATCATCGAGCAGAAAAGTCTCGGCAAGGCGCTCGACGCACCAATCAAGCAGTCTGACGGCACATTCCTGAAACCCTTCGAGCAGGCGCAACGCTATGCGAGCCATCTGCCCTACTCCGAGCGGCCGCGCTGGATTGTCTCGTGCAACTTCTCCGACTTCCTCGTCTACGACATGGAACATCCGAACGCCGAGCCGCAGCACATCGCGCTCGCCGACCTCGGCAAAGAATATTACCGTCTCGCCTTCCTCGTCGACGTCGCCGACAGCCACGTCCAGAAGGAGCTCGACCTCTCCCGCGCCGCAGGCACGCTCGTCGGCAAAATCTATAATGCCCTGCTGCCCGCCTACGGGGCGCAGCCCACAGCAAAAGACCTCCAAGACCTCAACAAATTCATCGTGCGCCTCGTCTTCTGCTTCTACGCCGAAGACGCCGGGCTCTTCGGCCCGCACAACGCCTTCCAGCGCTGCATGGAAACATTCCGCGCCGAAAATTTTCGTCTCGCGCTCATCACGCTCTTCCGCGTGCTCGACCAGAAAGAAGACGAACGCGACCGCTTCCTCGACCCGAAATTTGCCGTATTCCCCTACGTCAATGGCAGTCTCTTCACCGAGGATGTGCCGATTCCTCCAATCGACGAGCCGACGCGCCGCCTGATTCTCGAGGACGGCTGCGGCTTTGACTGGAGCCAGATCAGCCCGACGATTTTCGGCAGCATTTTCGAAGGGACATTGAACCCCGAGACGCGCCGTCACGGCGGCATGCACTACACTTCACCAGAAAACATCCACAAAGTCATCGACCCTCTGTTCCTCGACGGCTACCGTGCCGAGTTCCGCGCGGCGATGGACGAAAAACAGCCGAAGCGACGCCTTGCACGGCTCCGCGCGCTCCAGGACGCGCTCGGACGCGGACGTTACTTTGACCCTGCCTGCGGCTCGGGCAATTTCCTGACGGAAGCCTATCTCTCGCTGCGCCGCCTCGAAAACGACATCCTGCGCGAGACACTGACGGCAGGCAGCGGCACGGGCGTGCTCGGTTTCGACTTCGGCGAGAGCAGCGAAAGCGACTTCGTCAAAGTCCGCATCCAGCAGTTCTACGGCATCGAAATCAACGACTTCGCCTGTGCCGTCGCAAAAACCGCGCTCTGGATTGCCGAGAGCCAGATGTTCCACGAAACGGAAGACATCATTCATCGCCAGATGGACTTCCTGCCGCTCAAGGCCAACAGCAACATCCACGAAGGCAACGCCCTGCAAATCGAATGGACAGACGTGCTCGCGCCCGGCGATGATGTCAAGATCATGGGGAATCCGCCGTTTGTGGGCGCTTCCATGATGTCTGCCGCGCAGAAGAAAGAAGCCGTCGCCATCTTTGGCAAAGGCCGCCGCACGAGCAGTATCGACTACGTCGGCGCGTGGTATTACAAAGCCGCCGCCTTCATGCAGGGCACGAGCATCACAGCCGCCTTCGTCTCGACGAACAGCATCACGCAGGGCGAACAAGTTGCCGCCATGTGGAAAAAGCTGCTCGAAATGTACCATGTGACAATTTCCTTCGCCTATCGCACGTTCCAATGGAGCAGCGAATCCTTCCACAAAGCCGCCGTACACTGCGTCATCATCGGCTTCACCTGCGGGACGCCCGCCACGGAAAAATGGCTGTTCACGGACCAGCATCAGGCCGTCCAGGCGGAGAACATCAATCCCTACCTCGTCGATGCGCCCGACATCCTCATCGAGAGCCGCGGCAGCTCCATCTGTGGCGCAAAGCGCATGACAAAAGGAAACCAGCCAACCGATGGCGGCAACTTCATCCTCACGCCCGAAGAACGCGACCAGCTGCTCAAGGATGACCCAAGCGCCTCTGACCTCGTCCGCCGCTACGTTGGCTCGCGCGACTTCATCAATGGCACGCCCGTCCGCTACTGCCTCTGGCTCAAAGACGTGCCGCCGCATCGCTATGCGAAGAACAAGGAAATCATGCGCCGCCTCCAAGCCGTCAAGACCATGCGCGAGCAGAGCACGGCCGCGCCGACGCGCGCGTTCGCCGAAAAGCCCTATCTCTTTTTCTCGACACCGCAGACGGAAGGCAACTACCTCTGCATCCCCGAAGTTTCGTCATTCCGCCGCCGCTACATCCCGATTGGCTTCCTCGACCAGAGCATCATCGCGAGCAACAAGCTCCTAATTGTCCCCGGCGCCGACCTCTATGACTTCGGCGTGCTGTCTTCGAACGTCCACATGGCCTGGATGCGCCTGACGGCCGGACGTCTCAAGAGCGATTACCAGTATTCCGGTTCAAACGTCTACAATACATTCCCGTGGCCGACACCGACCGATGAGCAACGCCGCGCCATCACCGAAACCGCACAAGCCATCCTCGACGCCCGCGCCCAATATCCCGAAACCACGCTTGCCGACCTCTACGGCGACAACCGCTTCCTCTACCCCGCCCTCCTCGAAGCCCACCGCGCCAACGACCGCGCCGTCATGCGCGCCTACGGCTTTTCGCTGAAGATGACCGAGAGCGACTGCGTTGCCGAACTCATGAAACGGTACGAAGCGCTGGCGAAAAACGCATAAACTACATGCCCCCACATAGAACCATATCATGACCTTTGAAAGCCTTGGCCCCCTCTCAGAAGATAATGGCATGAAGTCAAGAGCCAGGCCCCCTCTAGAGGGAGGCTGAAGTTTGAATGACTTCATCGCTTAAAAGGAATCTGGCATATAAAAGTACAAATTTATAGATATAATTTAAGGTCAGATATTTTCATCTGACCTTTTCTTTTATTTAGAAATTGGATATTTTACTATCATCAGCATCGCGCTACAATGGGCTCATCAACCGAAGGGAGCGATTTGAATGGCAGAAAACAGTGCCAAGGATCAGTATGAACTCAACAAGCAGCTCGCGCAGATGTTGAAGGGCGGCGTCATCATGGACGTCACGACGCCGGAGCAGGCGAAGATTGCCGAGGCGGCCGGTGCCTGCGCCGTCATGGCGCTCGAACGCATCCCGGCCGACATCCGCGCGGCCGGCGGCGTCTCGCGCATGAGCGACCCTGCGATGATCGAGGGCATCCAGAAAGCCGTTTCCATCCCTGTCATGGCGAAATGCCGCATCGGCCATTTCGTCGAAGCGCAGATCTTGCAGGCCATTGAGATTGACTATATCGACGAGAGCGAAGTGCTGACGCCCGCTGATGACATCTACCATATCGACAAGACGAAGTTCCGCGTGCCGTTCGTCTGTGGCGCACGCGACCTCGGCGAAGCCCTGCGGCGCATCGCCGAAGGCGCCTCGATGATTCGCACGAAAGGCGAACCGGGCACAGGCGACGTCGTGCAGGCCGTGCACCACATGCGCAAAATCCAGCAGGAAATCGCGCGTGTCGCAAGCCTGCGCGAAGACGAGCTCTTCGAAGCCGCGAAAGAATTCCAGGTCCCTTATGCGCTCGTGAAATCCGTCCATGACGAGAAGCGCCTGCCCGTCGTCAACTTCGCAGCTGGCGGCGTCGCGACACCAGCCGATGCCGCGCTCATGATGCAGCTCGGCGCCGAAGGCGTCTTCGTCGGCTCCGGCATCTTCAAGTCCGGCAATCCCGCGAAGCGCGCCGCCGCCATCGTCAAGGCCGTCACGAACTACACGGACGCCAGCCTCATCGCACATCTCTCGGAAAACCTCGGCGAAGCGATGGTCGGCATCAATGCCGATGAAATCGCGACGCTGATGGCGGAGCGCGGCAAATGAGCACCTGCGCGGCCAAAAAGCCGCAAATCGGCGTGCTCGCGCTCCAAGGCGCCTTCATCGAGCATGAGGACATGCTGAAGCGCCTCGGTGCCGACTGCCACGAAATCCGCGAACGCGCCGACCTCGATGCGCCGATGGACGGCCTCGTCCTGCCCGGCGGCGAAAGCACGACGCAGAAAAAGCTGCTCGCCGACCTCGGCCTCTATGACGAACTCCACCGCCGCATCGCGGCCGGCCTCCCCGTCCTTGCGACCTGCGCGGGCCTCATCCTGCTTGCAAAAGACGCGACGCAGGATGCCTGCCCCTATCCCGGCTTCGCCACGCTCCCCGTCCGCGTCCGCCGCAACGCCTACGGCCGCCAGCTCGGCAGCTTCGTCACCACGCACGCCCTCAAAGGCCTCGGTCCCATCCCCATGACCTTCATCCGCGCCCCCTACATCGAAAAAGCCGCCCCCGACGTCGATGTCTTAGCCACGGTCGATGACCACATCGTCGCCGTGAAATATCATCACCAGATTGGACTGGCATTCCATCCCGAACTCGGGAAAGATACAAGAATCCATGAAGCGTTCCTGAAAATGACCGCGAAAAACTAAAACATGCCCGCGAAGAGAAGCAAAAACGCCCTCTTCGCGGGCACGTTCTATCTACGGGCGGAAACGGGGATGCAAAAGGAATCCGTTAAGGAATCGTCCGTGGATTCCGTTGCATCCCCGTTTCCGCCTGCGAGCACGAACAAACCTTCGCGACCGCCATCATTCCTGTTCTTTTTCTGCCTCAATCTTTTCCAACATCTTCGCCGCAAGCGCCTCCGCCTTTTCTTTTTCCGCGCCCGTCATCGCCTTCACGGCCTCGCCGATGCGGACATCCGGCCCTTTGATATGGCCGGTCAGCCAGTGCGCGAGGAAGTCGAGGACTTCGAGAATATGCGCCTGCTGGTCCTCGTCAATCTTGTCGAGGTCGATGCTGTCGAGCTTCGCGATGAACGTGAGGTGCTGGTGCTTCTCGCTCCAGATATACTGAAAGTTGATGCCCTTCATGAACTCCTCTTCATCCGCGAAATGCGTCTTCGTGTAGTCCCGAAGCTCCGCGAGCACATCGACGATGTGGTCGTACTTGTCCGTCACGAGCTCGTCATGCAGGAGATCATACGTCTGATTTGCGAGCTCGAACAAGCGCGCATGCTGCTTGTCAATGAACTCAATCCCCGTCAGAAAATCATCTGTGAATTCATACTTCAATTTTCCCACACCCTTTCCCTAGTTTCTCTATTCTAGGGCAATTTTCTTGGATTGTCCAGAGATGTTTCTCGACGAGCGACGGGGGCTCTCCATAAGGAAACTTTTAGCTGTGCGGTGAGACGGCCTGCCTCATATCTCAGGCCCGTCATGCCGCAGCAGCGTTGTTTCCGTTGGAGAACCCCCGTCGCCGTGCACGATTGCAGCTTTCTATCTACACATTTACTTCTTCAGCGTAATATCCTTCCCGAACCATTTCTCTGAAATCTTCGCGACCGTGCCATCCTTGACCATTTCGTCGAGCACTTTCTGCACGTCGTCGCGGAGCTTCTGGTTGTCCTTCGCGAACGCGATGCCGAACTGGCTGACCGGGCCGACGGCGACGTCGACGGCGTCGATGCTGTCCGGATGCTTGCTCATGTAGTAGCGGCCGACGATTTCGTCGCCGATGACGGCATCGATGCGGCCGTTCTCGAGGTCCATGAATGCCGAGACAAAGTCGGAATACTTCTTGACTTCCTTGACCTTCGTCTTGAAGAAGTCAGAGCCGTCGATGTACTCTTCCGCCGTGCTCGCACTCTGCGTGCCGACGGCCTTGCCTGCGAGGCTCTGCTCATCCGTGATGCCCGTCGCGCCCTTCTTCACGAAGATAATCTGGCGGTTATCCATATATGGGTCGGAGAACAGCATGTTCTCCTTGCGCTTGTCCGTGATGTCGAGGCCGTTCCAGAGGACGTTGACGCGGCCGCTCTTGAGCTCGGCTTCCTTGCTCGACCAGTCGATGGCCTTGAACTCC
>ONJV01000039.1 GCA_900318215.1 uncultured Veillonellaceae bacterium | reverse complement strand
GAGATTTTTGCAACTGAAAAAGGCTCCCTCTCAGAGGGAGCTGCCGAGCACAGCGAGGCTGAGGGTGTGTCGAAGGTAGTACGTTGGATATCGTTGGATTGTCTCCTGCGAAGACGTACCTTCGCAATTACAATCGAAATGATTGCCACGGCCTACCTCCGACACTCCCACCACCGCTTCGCGGTTCCCCTCCCTCTGAGAGGGAGGCTAGTGTTTGCGTATCTTCCTTCTCCGGAAGCCTTTGTCCGTCGCGACGTACCTCCCCATGGCGGCGATGCGGCCGCCCATGCAGGCGCGGCAGTCGGCCGGAGTGTCGGCGACGCAAATCTTGCCGGGGTAGAGTGCGTATTTGCGGCGGTAGTCGCCCTCGGTGACGTTCGGCATGACGACGTTCGCGCCCGAGGCGAGGATGAGCTCGCGGCCACGCGGCACCATCGTCTCCATGGCCGTCGTCGCTGGGATGTTCGCCTCGGGGAGCAGCAGGCGCAAAAGAGCCACCATGCGGCGCGTGAGGTGGAAGTCGCCGGGCGCGGCCGTGCCGAGCGGCGTGTCGCCATTCGGAATCAGCGGGCCGATGCCGATCATGTCGGCGTCGATGTCTTGGAAAAAGAGGATGTCACGCGCGAGCATCTCGGGCGTCTGCCCCGGGAGCCCGACGAGCGAGCCCGTGCCGACTTCGTAGCCGAGGTCACGCAGGTCGCGCAGGCAGCGCACGCGGTTCTCGTAGCGCATGCCAGGGTCGAGTGATTCATAGAGTGCGGCATCCGTCGTCTCGATGCGCAGGAGGTAGCGGTCGGCACCGGCTGCGCGCCAGAGCGCGTAGTCTTCGCGCGGCCGCTCGCCGACGGAGAGCGTGACGGCGAGATCCATCGCATGGATGCGCCGCACGATGGACGCGAGTCGCTCGGCTGTGAAATAAGCGTCTTCGCCCGATTGCAGCACGACGGTGCGGTAGCCGTAGCCCTTCGCCTTTTCCGCGAGGCGTACGATGTCGTCCTCGGTCAGGCGGTAACGCTCGATTTTCCCATTGTCCCGCCGCAGGCCGCAGTACATGCAGTCCTGGCGGCAGATGTTCGAAAATTCGATGAGCCCGCGGAGGTGCACGCCGTCGCCGACATATTGCTGACGCACCTCGTCGGCGGCACGACAAAGAAGCTCCTCAGAAGAAGCATCTTCGAGGAGCTGTGTGAGTCCGGCGAGGGTGAGGTGGTGCGTCGTGGCGGCACGAGAAATGAGATGCTCTGTCTGTTCCAATGGAATCGCCTTCCTATTGATGATGAGCGTTTCGATTATGCCAGGCTCCCTCTCAGAGGGAGCTGTCGCCGCAGGCGACTGAAGGAGTGTCGAAGGTAGGATGCAGGAATTTGCTGGATTGTCTCCTGCGAAGACGTACCTTCGCAGATACGTTCGAATTTATTGATATGCCCTACCTTCGACACTCCCCCTGCCACTCACGTGGCCCTCCCCCCTCTGAGAGGGAGGCTGCTGTATAAGATACGCTCCGTTTCTTTTCCGTTTTTTCTCCAAATCCGACAGAAACTGCCGCCTGCTTACAGCTTCTCCTCCGTCCTCGCCGTCAATGCTTTGTCGTGCTTGTCGGCGTATTTGAGGATGGCGCGGTAGAAGCGGCCTTCGACGTCTTTTTCGGAGAGGTCTGCGAGCTTGATGACGACGGGCTCGCTTTCCTCGCGAATCGTAGCGAAGTCGCCGTCGAGGTCGTCATGGCGCTCGATGGTCACGGTGCCGGCCTTGCGGTCGATGCGCAGGTATTCGGCGGCACCGGCGAGGCGGTCGTAGCCGTCTAAAGGCTCCATGTTCCAGCGGCGCTTCGCGACGACGTCCTCGATCTGGATGTCATCATACGTCCGGAGCGTCGGCACGATGAGCACGTTGCGATCGATTTTCCCGTTCTTGATGGCATAGCACATCTGCTGCCGGTTGAAGTAGTAGTTCTGCCGCGCCGTCGACTGCACCCACTGATAGATGTTCTTGGGCACGTCCGGCCCCTCGCCGTCCTCTGCTGCCAGGGCTGGTGACGAAAAAACAAGCGAGCAGGCAAGCAGCCCTGCCGCCATCCAGCCAAACATCCGCATATTTTTCAGCTTCATGAAAAAAGCTCTCCCCTATCATTGTTTTTGTTTTCTATGTATTTTAGCAGAGGAAAGTGAAAGCTTCCTGCATATTACCCTACTTTTGTCTGTGTGCTTGTCTGTCTCCAGTCCCCTACTACTCCCCCCGCCCTTCGGGCCCGTCCCCCCTCAATGAGGGGGGCTGAAAAATAAGAGGTTCAGTCATCGCGGTCGCTGCAGATGGCGTCGAGCTCGTATGGCGTCTCCTGATAGACGTAGTAGTTGAGCCAGTTCGCGAACAGCAGATGCGCGACGCTGCGCCAGCGCACGACGGGCTTCTGCGTCGGGTCGTCGTTCGGATAGTAGTTGACGGGGACGTTCGGGTGCATGCCAGCCTTTTCGTCGCGGTCATATTCCTGCTTCAGCGTCGTCGGGTCGTACTCGGCATGGCCCGTGATGAAGAACTGGCGCTTTGCGAGGTTCGCGATGATGTAGGGACCAGCCGGTGCCTCAGCCTCGGCAAGAATCGTGAGCTCGGGGACTTTCAAGATATCCTCTTTGTGGTTCTCGGTATGGCGCGAATGTGGCACGTAGAAAATGTCATCAAAGCCGCGCAAGAGCTTTTCGTGCTCGACGCAGACATGGTGCTCGAACACGCCGAAAATCTTTTCGGGCACCTGGTATTTCGGGATGCCATAGTGATAGTAAAGTCCCGCCTGCGCGCCCCAGCAGATATGGAATGTCGAGTAGACATGCGACTTCGACCACTCCATGATTTCGGCGACCTCGTCCCAGTAGGCGACTTCCTCAAACGCCATGTCCTCGACGGGCGCACCCGTGATGATCATGCCGTCGTACTTCTTGTGGCGCACTTCCTCGAACGTGCCGTAGAACTGCGCAAGGTAGTCTGCGGACGTATGGCTCGGGACGTACGACTCCGTGTAGATGAGATCGACCTCGACCTGGATGGGGCTGTTGCCGAGGAGCCGCATGAGCTGCGTCTCCGTGATGTACTTGATGGGCATGAGGTTCAGAATCAGAATCTTCAGCGGGCGGATGTCCTGTGCATAGGCACGGTCTTCATCCATGACGAAGATGTTCTCGCCTTCGAGGATGTGCGTCGCAGGCAGGGCACTCGGCAGTTTGATTGGCATATTAACAGCTCCTATCGTGAAGAACGTCCGTGTTACAAGTTGACAGCATTATATCACATTTTCCGCACGCAAAAAAGCCGCCCGCAGGCGGCTTGTCGAAAGCTTGGGACTCATCGGTTCGGTGCTGTGCCCGTCGATTCGCGTTCGACGAGGGTGTTGTCGAGCGTGATGCGCTTGCTCTGGCCCGTCTCGATTTTTTCAATCAAGAGCTGGGCCGCATTGCTGCCGAGGCGGAACATGTTCTGATCCATCGTCGTGAGCTTCGGCGAGACGTAGCGCGAGAGCGCGATGTTGTCGAAGCCCATGATGGAGAGCTCCTGCGGCACGCGGATGCCGAGGGCGTTCGCGGCGTTGATGGCGCCGACGCCCATGAGGTCGTTGCAGCAGAACACGGCTGTCGCGTCTGTCTCGGGCAGGACACTCATGAGCGTCTGCATCGTGTCGTCGACGGTCTCGACGCTGTTGCCTTCGCCGATGTTGACGATGTAGGCGTCGGGGTCGATGCCGCGGCCGCGCATGACGACGCGGAACGTGTCTTCCTTGATCTGGTACGAGTCAGAGTTCACGCCGCGCACAAAGAGGATGCGCTCATGGCCGAGGCTCATGAGATGCCGCAGGGCTTCCTGCGTGCCGAGCGCCTCGTCGTTGCCGACGTAGGAGACGTCGGGGATGTAGTGATAGGCGTTGATGAAGACAAGCGGCGTGCGGCGGACGAGCTGCGTGTAGAACTCTTCCTTGATGTGCGCCGTGTTCGGGCTGATGACGATGATGCCCGAGACGTTGCGCGCGACGAGCGCCGTGATGCAGCGCATCTCCTGCTTCGGGTCGTTCTTCGCACAGTTCAGCAGCAGCGAGTACTGGTCCTGGCGGACGTAGTCCTCGATGCCGTCGATGACCTGCGCGAAGAACATGTTGTAGAGGCCCGGCACGACGACGCCGATGGTCGAGGAGCGCTGCGTGTTGAGTTCGCGCGCCTGGACGTTCGGCACATAATCGAGTTCTTCGATGGCCTTCTTGACTTTCTGACGGGTTTCTTCTTTGACGGGATAGTTGGCGTTGACGACGCGGGAGACCGTCGCGACGGACACCCCCGCGAGCTTCGCCACGTCCACGATGGTTGCCTTGCGTTTCTGTTCCAAAATGATTGTCCCCTTCGGAAATAACACAAATTCCGCAGATGCTATTCTTGTTCGCACCCGCGGAAGTCATGTTATGCTTTTTCTTTTGTCCTGCAGGGGACTCCCCCTGCCACTTCGTGGCCCTCCCCCCTCTGAGAGGGGGGCTGGAGGACGTATATTACTTCGTCACAACTTGCATAAAGCGGTCGAAGGCTGCCATGCCTTCGGGGGTGCGCTTGTAGACGCCCGCGTGCGTGAGGACGGTCTCGAAGACTTTGCCGATCTCGTACTTGAGCACTTTGTCGAGGTCTTCGGGCTTTGCCTCGGGGTTCTTCGCGCGGATTTCCTTGTACCATGCGGCGTGGCTCTTGATTTCCTCGATGCCGCTGATGTCTTCCGTGCCCTTGATCCACTCCTGCTTCAGCGCAGCCATCTCTTTCTTGAGGCGCGCGGGCAGCACGGCGAGGCCCATGACCTCGATGAGGCCGATGTTCTCTTTCTTGATGTGGTGGACTTCCTGATGCGGATGGAAGATGCCGAGCGGATACTCGTCCGTCGTGCGGTTGTTGCGCAGCACGAGGTCGAGCTCGTAGCCCTCGCCCTTGCGGCGGGCAATCGGCGTGACCGTGTTGTGCGGCGTGCCGTCCGTCTCGGCGAGGATGTCCACGGATTCGTCGCTGTAGGCGCGCCATGCATCCATAATCTTCGTCGCGAGGTCGACGAGCTGGTCGCGGTCGATGCCAGAGAGGCGGATCGTCGACATCGGCCACTTGACGCGGCCGACCTTGACATCCGGGAAACCGGGCACCGTGTACGATTTCTCGACCGGCGCCTTTGCCATCGCGAACGTGTAGCGGCCGCCCTGATAATGGTCATGCGAGAGGATGGAGCCGCCGACGATCGGCAGGTCCGCATTCGAGCCGAGGAAGTAATGCGGCAGAATCGTCACGAAGTCCAAGAGGTTCTCGAAGCTGCGGCGGCTGACCTTCATCGGGATGTGCTTGCGATTCAA
Source organism: uncultured Veillonellaceae bacterium (assembly GCA_900318215.1). Taxonomy (GTDB): domain Bacteria; phylum Bacillota; class Negativicutes; order Selenomonadales; family Selenomonadaceae; genus Selenomonas_C. Next base: position 8,980 of record ONJV01000039.1, on the reverse strand, counting down.
GACGATGCAGTGCTCGTTGTAGTACGTGTACGGGCTGTACTGCATGAACCAGCGATGGCCGGAGAGGCGGATCGGGATCAGGCGGTGCGTCTCGCGCGCCGGATGGCCGATGTGGCCCGCATAGCCCTCGTTCTCGCGGCAGAGCAGGCACTTCGGGTATTCCGTCGATTTCTGCTCGCGCGCCTTTGCGATGTCGCGCGGGTCTTTCTCCGGCTTCGACAGGTTGATCGTGATGTCGAGGTCGCCGTACTCCGTCGGCGTCTTCCAGATGATGTTCTTGTCGATGCGGTCCTTGCGGATGTAGTTCGACGCGATGGACATCTTGTAGAACTGGTCTGTCGCGGCTTTCGGGCTGCGCGCATAGTCAGCCTGCCAGCGGCGGATGACTTCGGAAGGGCGCGGCATCACGCAATCCATGATGCGCGTGTCAAAGAGGTCGCGCTGCTCCGTCGTGTCCTCGAGCAGGCCCTGTTCCACGGCATAGTCGAGCATTTCCGTGAGGATGGGCAGCGCCGTCGGCAGCTGCTCGTCGATATCGTCTTCCGGCGTGAACTCGCCGACCTTCAGCAGGTCGATGAGGCGGTTTGCCGCATAGTAACGATCCTCTTCCTTCATGAGCTCGCGCTGCACGGCGAAATGAAGGAGGCGGTTGATTTCATGATTGATGGACATAGAACGCGTTCCTTTCTTTTTTGAGCAAAAACAAGTTCAGTCCTTGTACCCTTCTGGATGCTTTTGATGCCACGTCCATGCCGTGCCGATGACCTGCTCGACATTCGTGTAGCGCGGCTTCCAGCCGAGGATTTTCTTTGCCTTCTCGCTCGACGCGATGAGCTGGGCCGGGTCGCCGGCGCGGCGTGCGCCCATCTCGACCTTGATGTCCTTGCCCGTGGCCTTTTTCGCGGCCTCGATCATCTCTTTGACCGAGAAGCCCTGGCCGTTGCCGAGGTTGAAGATGTTGCTCTCGCCGCCCCTCCTCAGGTACTCGAGCGCGAGGACGTGCGCATCGGCGAGGTCGATGACGTGGATGTAGTCGCGCAGGCACGTGCCGTCCGGCGTCGGATAGTCGTCGCCAAAGACGGTGATGTGGTCGCGCTTGCCAAGGGGCACCTGGAGGATCAGCGGGATGAGGTGCGTCTCGGGATGATGGTCTTCGCCGATGGAGCCGTCATCGAGTGCGCCGGCGGCGTTGAAATAGCGCAGCGACACGTAGCGGATGCCGTCGGCACGGCTGACCCACTTCATCATCTTTTCCATCGTGCGCTTCGTCTCGCCGTACGTGTTCGTCGGGTTCGTCTCGTCATCCTCCATGATGGGGATGCGCTTCGGCTCGCCGTAGACGGCAGCCGTCGAGGAAAAGACGATCTTGTCGACGTGATGGCGCACCATGGCTTCGAGGAGCACCTGCATGCCATAGACGTTGTTGTTGAAATACTTCAGCGGCTTTTCCATGCTCTCGCCGACGAGGGAGTTCGCCGCAAAGTGGATGACAGCCTCAATCTTGTTCTCATCGAAAACACGATCGAGCACCGCCGCGTCGCGGATGTCGCCCTCGTAGAACTTCGCTTTCGGGTTCAGCGCCCCGCGATGGCCGGTCTGGAGGTTGTCGACGATGACGACGTCCTCGCCTTTCGCCACGAGCTGATGAACCGCATGGGAACCGATGTAGCCGGCACCGCCGCAAACGAGAATTGACATGGATACCATTTCCTTTCCTTGGTATTTTCTATTGTAACATCATTTGATATGTTTTTCTAGTAAATTTTCAGTAAATCGGTACAGAATTTTCTTTTCGCACCCGCGGAAGATTCATCCTGCATTTTGATGGGACATGCAGGGGACTCCCCCCGCCCTTCGGGCCCGTCCCCCCTCTAGAGGGGGGCTGACTGCGGGGTTAATCGATGCGATGCGTGCCTTCGGAGATGTTCGCAACGTAGAAGCTCGGAGCGTAGCCGATTTTCTTCGTGTAGCCTTCCGCGACCGTTTTCTTGAACGTCTCAATCGCATCGTTCTTGACGAGGCTGACCGTGCTGCCGCCGAAGCCGGCGCCCGTCATGCGCGAGCCGATGACGCCCGGAATCGTCCAGGCGATCTCTGCGAGCGTGTCAAGCTCCTTGCCCGTGACATCGTAGTCGTCACGCAGCGAGAAATGGGACGCATTCATGAGACGGCCGAATTTCTCAACGTCGTTCTTCTCGAGCGCATCGACAGCTTCGAGCGTGCGGTTGTTTTCGAGAACGGCATGACGGGCACGCTGGCGCTCGAGCGGCTCGCTGATGTGGCCGGCAATCTTGTTGAAGTCTTCATTGGAGAGTTCGCCGAGGGCGTTCAGCTCGGGCTTGACTTCCTTGAGCTCGTTGAGCGCATGCTCGCACTGTGCGCGGCGGACGTTGTAGGCGCTCGATGCGAGGCTGTGCGGCTTGTTCGTGTTCGTGATGACGATGCTCGCGCCTTCGAGGGCAATCTTGCTGTAGCGATACTTCAGCGTGTTGCAGTCGAGCAGCATCGCGCAGTCCTTCTTGCCCATGCCGACGGCGAACTGATCCATGATGCCGCAGTTGACGCCGACGAACTGGTTCTCGGCCTTCTGCGAGAGCTTCACCATCTCGAGCATCTCGAGGCCGAAGCCGAATGCTTCGTTGAGGATGACGGACATCAGCACTTCGAGCGATGCCGAGGACGAGAGGCCTGCGCCGCCCGGCAGCGTGCCGTGGATCACGATGTCGAAGCCGTGGCCCGCCTTGTGGCCCGCCTTCTCGAAGACATCGACGACGCCCATGAAATAGTTCGCCCAGTCCTTGCTCTTGTCATAGGAAAGACCCGACATCGGGAACTCGATGACGCCCTTATCCGCAAGGTTCATCGAGTAGACGCGCGTCGTGCTGTCCTCGCGGTCTGCCACGACGGCATACGTGCCGAGCGAAATCGCGCACGGGAAGACGTGGCCGCCATTGTAGTCCGTATGCTCGCCGATGAGGTTGACGCGGCCCGGGGAGAAATAGCTGCGCTCGGCCTTCTTGCCGAACTTCTCCTCGAAGACTTTCTTCATCTCTGCGAGATACTCTTTGACTGCCTGTTCCATGGATGTTTCCTCCTCATTCTCACTCTGCCGTGCTTTGCATCGGCTTCGAATCTGTAAACGTTTTCCAGTAAGGGCTGAAAGAAAAGCAACGCCGAAGAGCGGGTTGCTTTTTCTCTCTTTATTTCCTATTTGTTATTGTAGACCATCATGCGCCGTTTGTCAATCAAAAATCGTAAACGGTTTCTCGTTTTTCGCACCCGCGGAAGAAACGACATATTGATTGTTTCTACCTGCATGGGACTCCCACCACCGCTTCGCGGTCCCCCTCCCTCTGAGAGGGAGGCTGAAAGGACGCGTTACTCCTGGCGGTAGAACTCGAAGTTGTCGAGCGAGCCCCAGGTACCGGCTGGCGCATCGAGCGTCACGCCGATCGTCGCCTTGCCGTTTTTGACTTCGACATCGCGGATCTCGGTCGGCTGCCACTTGTTCCAGCCCGTGTCCTTGATGTCCACAGCTTTCTTCTGGCCGTTCGTCTCGACGAAGAGCTGGTACGCATTCTGGCCGCCGCCGCCCGCCGTCAGGACTTTGACGGTGTACTTGCCGTCCTTGAGCCCTGTGAAGGACTGCGTCGCCGTGACGTAGAACGCTTTGTCGCTCCAATAATGCATCGCGGACTTGCCGAGCGCGTCGCCGCCCTTGCTGACGACGTCCATCGCGCCCGTGTCGCCCGTGACCGTCCAGCCGTCGAGGCTGCCGCTGTCATCGAAATCGCCGTTCTTGACGAGGTTGACCTTCTTGATGACGTGCACCGTGCCCTTGACGGGAATCGCCTTGCCGTCCACGGTCACGCTGCCCTTGACGCTCTGGTCGCCCGTCTTCTGGAACACGGGCGCCGCATCCTGCCAGGCAATCGGCAGGTTTTCGGAATGGTCGTCGCTGAACGTCACGCGGACGGTCGCTGGCAGCTGCACGGGCGCGCCGAGGCCGCCCTCGACCGCGATGCTGTCGACTTCCTTGAACGTCGGCGCGACGGTCTTGGCGTTCTTGTCGCTGACGTCTTTGTAGACATCCCACGATTCGAGCGCCTTGCCGTTCTTATCAAACATCGCGAGGTTGTCCCATTCATCGCCTTCGCCGGTCTTCCAGCCAGCGCCCGGGACAGCATACCAGTCCGGCTCCCAGTAGAACATGCCAGTGCCGCGGCCGTTCGGGACATTCGCGAGGCGCTCCATGACGGCGCGCAGGCCCGTCGCCTGTCCCTGCACGGTCGAGCGGAAGCCGCCGATGCGCTCCATGTTCTCGTCGTAGCAGTTCTTCATGTTGTCGAAGTTCTCATTCGTGTAGCCGAATGCCGTCTCGACGACGATGACGTCTTTGTCGTAACGCGCGCTGATGTCATCGAGGTTCGCCTGCAGCTGGTCGAGCGTGCCATGCCAGAACGGATAGTAGGAAAGGCCGATGACGTCGAAATCCGTCACGCCATTCTTCTTCAGTGAATCGAAGAAGCGCTGGTAGAGCGCATTGTCGCCGCCGTCCGGCAGATGCACCATGAGCTGGATGCTGCGGTCGGGGTCGGCTTCGCGCACGGCCTTGAGACCCGCGTCCATGAGGCGCGAGAACGCCTTGTCGCCATCGGAGGACGGCAGCTTGCCGATCGGCCAGAGCATGCCGTTCTTGATCTCGTTGCCGATCTGGATCATTTCCGGCTCGCAGCCCGCCTGCTGGAAGTCCTCGACGACCTGCTTCGTGTAGTCATGGACGTGCTGGACGAGCTGGTCTTCCGTGTCGTTCTCCCACGCCTTCGGCGTAAACTGCTTCGCAGGGTCGGCCCACCAGTCGCTGTAGTGGAAGTCGATGAGGACTTTGAGGCCGAGCGCATGGGCGCGCTTCGTCATCTCGATGGCGCGCGCCTCGTCCGTATTGCCGCCGCCGTCCGGGCCGGCCTTCGGGTCGTTCCAGATGCGCAGGCGGATCCAGTTGATGCCGTGGTTCTTCATGATCTGGAGCTCGTCCATCTCTTTTCCATCGACATCATAGAACTTCGCGCCGAGTGATTCGAGCTCGGGCAGCATCGACACATCCGCGCCCTTGATGAAATTCTCCGGCAGGTTCGGAATCGGGTTCACCTGCACGGCAGCATCGGCACTCGGCAGAAACGCAAACGTTCCCGCCACCAATGCCGAAAGAATCAAGAACTTTAACGTTTTCTTCTTCATGGTCGTTATTTTCACCTCGAAATAGCTATGTCTGCTTGCTTTGAAACATGTTCTTTCTGTTGCTGAACGCAACTCGATACAAGGCTCCCTCTCAGAGGGAGGCAAAAACATCAGAAGCAATACGACATCGCGACATAGCCGACCGGGTCGTAGTTCGAGAAGCCTGCGCGGTTCTTGTCATACGGCTTCAGCCAGTAGCACGTTGCTTCGAGGTTGACGTTGTCGGCGAGCATGCGGCCCATGCCGATGCCCCAGCCGCGCGAGCCGTTGCCGTTGATGGCATCGCTGCCTGCGATGTTCAGGCGGTGCGGCCATGCACGTCCCTCGATGGAGCCGCCGCCGAGTGCGAAGTACTCGCCATAAATCTGGTACGTGCCGCCCTTCACCCAGTAGCCTTCCGGGCTGCCGTACGTCACACGCGCCCAGAAGCCGCTCTTGTCACGCATGCAGCCGGCGTTGTTGCGCACGTACTCGGCGATGAGGTTCCAGCGCGGCTGGAACTGCGTGTTGAAGCCGATGGCGTACTGGTTGAACTTGTAATCGTCTTCCTTCGTGCCGTCGCTGAGCGTGTTGTCCGTGTTCGTATGCAGGAACGCCGCCGTAATCTGCGTCGCCTTGCTTGGCTGGACTTTGAGGTTGCCGAACGACGTCCAGATGTTGCTGTTCTGCCAGCCCTCGGCCGAGATGTCGCCATAGCCGAGCATAAGGTTCGTCTTCGGGCCGAACTGGTGCTCGACATAGAAGCCGTCGACCGGATTCTCCCAATAGAGCAGGCCCTGGCCAAGGCTGATCTGCGTGCGGCCGATGGACGTCGTCGTACCCGCGTTGTGCCAGTTCAGGCTCATCTTGTCGAGGCGGAACGACTCCTCGTTGTTCCAGCTCTTGCTCCAGTCATTGTAGTTCTGCTCCGTGCCATAGCCCTTGTGCTGGCCGCTCTTGTCGTCGTATTTCAGGCGGCCGTCGACGGTGAGGTTCTTCGCGGGCTCGCCATAGATGCCGAGGCGCACGCGCTTTTCAAAATGGCTGACCCGGCCGGTATCGCTGTTGTCATGGCCGGACATGCTCTTGTTCCACATGTAGCGGACACGCGCATCGCCGTACATCTTGAAGCTCGACTGCTTGGCCTTGAGATCCTTCACATCGCTCTCCACAGCGGTGAGACGGACTTCCATGTCCTTGAGCTCCTGCGCATACTCGCGCTCGAGCTTGTTGATGACGCCCTTGTCCTGCAGCTCGGCCGTGCCGTATTTCTCGGCCGCCTTCGCGACGATGGCCGCCATCTCGTAGCGGTTCATCGTCTTGTCGCCCTGGAACGTGCCGTCGCCATAGCCCTCGATGACGCCATCGCGGGCGAGCATCGAGAGCGCATCATACGACCAATGATCCTTCGGCACGTCCGTGAACGGATTGGCCTCAGCAGCAAAGGCCGTCGATGCGGACAGCGTCGTCGCGGCGAGAACGGCAGCGATCAGAGTCTTCTTTTTCATTCTTGTTTCCTCCTGGTTTCCCCATAAATCTTGAAAAAAGAGTATAGAAAAAGCAAGCATCGCATGTAGCCATGTTTCCAGTCGGTGCTTGCTTTGTTCTATTCTTGGTTTAGCTTAATTCGCCATGAGCGCGAGAGCGAAGTCGAGAGCCTTGTCCGGATCGCGGGTCAGGCCGACGTACTCGCGGCCGCTCGTCGTGGCGCTCTTGACGCCCTTCTCGTCGCAGTCGTGCTTGAGCTCGTCATACATCGAGGCCATCTGCGGTGCGAGGACGATGAGGTCGTAGTCCGTGATGACATCCTTGTGCTGGCCATAGGCCATAGCGATGGATTCGACCGGCGCATGACGCTTCTCGGCGCCCTTCGTGATGGCTTTCGCGAGCATGGAGCTCGTCGCGCCCGAAGCGCAGAGAACGAGGACGCGCTTTTCGCCATCTTTGCCACCTTCGCTGGCAGAAGCATCAGCGGCAACAGCAGGAGCTTCTTCCTTCTTCTCTTCCGTCTCGCCTGCCTCGGCTTTTTCCGCAGCGGCATAGGCATCGGCAGGGATTTCGGCCGTTTCATCGTCAGCGGAGATTTCGCCATTCGCGATGGCCGTCTCACGGGCGACGAGCTGCGTGTCATAGACGCGGAAGAACGGATAGTAGAGAACAGCATCCACAATGAGGAGCAGCGGTGCGAGCACGAACGCGAGCTTTGCGAAGCCCGTCGCAATCACGAGGCCGATCGGAGCCGGCGTCGTCCACGGCAGGATGTAGAGGAACGAGTTCATGCCGAGGTTGTCAACGAAGAACTTGAAAATCCAGACATTCGCAATCGGTGCTGCGATGAACGGAACGAAGAGCACCGGGTTCAAAACGATCGGCGCGCCGAAGAGAATTGGCTCATTGACGGCGAAGCAGACCGGGATGATCGATGCGCGGCCGACAGCCTTGAGCTGTTTCGACTTTGCGATGAAAGCGCACATCGCGCAGAACATGAGCGTTGCGCCCGTGCCGCCGAGCGTGGCGACGAAGTAGGATGTTGGATGCGTGAGGATGTTCGTGGCATGGCCGCCTGCCGTGGCAATCTGCAGGTTGGCCTCGATGTTGGCGATGTAGATGGCCGTGACAGCCGGCTCGACGATGGACGGGCCGTGGATGCCGACGAACCAGAACATGGCCATAGCGCCATAGATGATCGCGATGCCGATGTAGCCATCCGCGGCGACAAACAGCGGCTTGAAGAGTTCGAGAATCCAGGCGGAGAACAGGATGCCCGTCACATTCTTGAAGACGATGGAGACGAGCCAGAAGATGAAGACCGCAACGGACAGCGGAATCAGATCGGCAAACGTTTGCGCGATGAAGTGCGGAACTTCATCCGGCAGCTTGATCGTGATGTCGCGAGCCACGAAGAACTTGTAGATGTTCGGCACGGAGAACGCGACGACGAACGCGGAGAGCAGGCCTTTCGAGCCCATGAAGTCCGCAGACCAGCCGCCCTTGATTGGCTCGACGGCGAGAAGCACGAGGCAGATGATTGAGACGATCATGACCGACGTGTCATTGATCTGGCGCAGCTTTGGCAGTTTGTGATTGATACTGCCGGTGAGGCTTTTCGCAATTGTCGCAACCATTAAGAGCGACAGGATGCCCATGGACGCGTTGTACGCGAGCCAGAGGACGCTGGAGATGTTGTCCGGCCACTTGAAGCCGAAAATCTCCGGCACGCAGGCGACGAGGATGAACAGTGACGAGAACAGGATGACCGGGATGCAGCTGACGAAGCCGTCTCGGATTGCCCGCAGATACGGGTTGTTGGAAACCTTTTCGAAGAATGGCTTCATGGTTTCCACCATTTTGATGAGCTTTTCCATTCTTTCTCCCTTCCTTTTCGGAATTCTGTTGTGTGGAACGTGGAACAATAGATTTGGATTGATGGGATGTCAATCATGATTGCTGTCAAAAGGAAATCGCTTTCTTGTTTTCGCTCTCCCTTTGATGGTTTTATTATAGGTCAAATCCATTTCCGCTTGTTTTCACGTTTTGAAAATGTTTTCATGAAATGTATCGGGCGGTGGAAAAGCCTCCCCGAAGGGAGGCCGCTTCCACACCATCAATACTTTACTTCTTCGACCGGCACGATCTTCTTCTGCTCGCTGCAGAGCTTGTACCAGTACGCGCTCTTCTTCGGATAGCGCTGCTGCGTCTTGTAATCGACGTAGAACAGGCCGTAGCGCTTGTTGTAGCCGTTCGACCAGCTCAGCATGTCCTG
>ONJV01000079.1 GCA_900318215.1 uncultured Veillonellaceae bacterium | reverse complement strand
CGCTGGGTCTTCACGAATGTCGCGCTTGCCGTCGGCGAAACCGCCGAATTCTACTTCAGCTGCATGCATCTTGTCGCGTAAACCCTCGTCAAAGGAGGACACATATATGCTTACCACCGTCGAAGGTCTTCAGTCCGAAATCTTTGTTCCGGTCACGCCGCCGCCCGTCTTCACTGAGCTCAAGAAGCCGCTCAGTGAATGCAAGGTCGCCTTTATCACGGCAGGCGGCATCCACAAGAAGAGCCAGACGCCGTTCAATACGTCCGGTGATTTCTCCTACCGCACGATCGAGTTCGACACGCCGTCGTCCGAGCTCATGGTCACGCATGGCGGCTTCGACAACTCCGACATCAACAAGGATGTCAACGCCATGTTCCCGATCGATCGCCTGCACGAGCTCGTAAAAGAAGGATTTATCGGTTCTTTGCCGAAAGAAACCTATACGTTCATGGGCGGCGGCGGCAACGTCGAGAAATTCCGGGGCGAAACGGGCCCGGAAATCGCGAAGAAGCTCAAGGCGCAGGGCGTCGACATCGTGCTCTGCACGGGCGGCTGCGGTACGTGCCACCGTTCGGCGACGATTGTCACGCGCTGCTGCGAGGCCGAAGGCATGAGCTGCTGCGTCATCGCGGCGCTGCCGCCCATCGCCCGCCAGCAGGGCGCCCCGCGCATCACGGCGCCGCACGTTCCCATCGGCTCGAACGCCGGCGAGCCGAACAACATCCCGATGCAGACGGCCATCGTCAAAGAATCCCTCGAATGGGTCCGCGACTGCCCGAGCTACAATCAGATCAAAGTCCTGCCGTACGAATATCGTCACAACGTGTGATAGTAATTCAGCCTCCCTCTTAGAGGGAGGGGGACCGCGAAGCGGTGGTGGGAGTGGCGAAGGTAGGTCATAGCAATTTATTCGATTGCATCTGCGAAGGTACGTCTTCGCAGATAACAATTCTGCAATCCGCTTTGTCCTACCTTCGACACTCCCCCAGTCAGCTTCGCTGACAGCCCCCTCTGAGAGGGAGCCTTGCACTTATGCGACAAAAACGAAAGGAGGTCAGCCATGCGTGTAACGCCAGGTGCTTTCTGTGTCGCAATTGCCGGCATCCTCTGGGGCATCATCGGCCTCTTTGTCCGTGCACTCGGCGATGCGCACCTCACCTCCATGGACATCGTCGGGGCGCGCGCCATCGTTGCGGCGGGGCTGCTGTTCATACTGCTCGCGCTTTTCGACCGCAAGAGCCTGCACCTCTGCCTGCGCGACGTCTGGTGCTTCCTCGGCACCGGCATCGGCAGCATCGTCTTCTTCAATTACTGCTACTTCACAGCTGTCCGGATGATGTCGCTCGCGAGCGCTGCCGTGCTGCTCTACACGGCGCCTGCCTTCGTCATGGTGCTGACGCGCGTCTTCTTTGGCGAAGCGTTCACGCGACGGAAGCTCTGCTCGCTCGTTCTGACGTTCTTCGGCTGCGTGCTCGTGACGGGCGTGCTCGGAAGCGAGACGCCGCTCTCGGTTGCCGGCATCCTGTTCGGCCTCGGCTCCGGTCTTGGCTATGGCCTCTACACGATTTTCGGCAAGTTCGCGATGGAGCGCGGCTACAGCGCGCAGGGCATCACGTTCTATACGTTCCTCGTTGCGGCCATCGCCGCGAGTGCGATGAACGGCATGGGGGCCATCCTCGCTGCCGCGCAGACGCCCGCCCTGCCGTACATGCTCGGCCTCGGCGCCCTCTCGACGGTCCTGCCGTTCCTGCTGTACACTTTGGGGCTCAGGACGCTCTCAGGCTCGCGCGCCTCGATTCTTGCCTCCATCGAACCCGTCACGGCCGCCATCCTCGGCATCGCCGCTTACGGAGAAACGATGCAGCCGATGACGCTCGCTGGCGTCATCCTCGTCCTCGTCGGCATCGGCATCGGGAGCAAGTCGCAGTGAAATCACTCTCCCATCGCCATATCCATCTCAGCCACATCTTCGAGTCCGTCGAGCTCCTGTATTTTCGATACATCCGTCTTCACGATCTGGTCAATGAATTTTCTGGCCGCCGGCGTGAGGGCGGCTTTTTCTTTGTAGGCGATGCCGAGCGTGCGGTCGAAAGCTGGCGCGAGCGGCAGCATGTGCACGAGGTGCGCGAGGTCGAGCACGACGAGGCGCGGCAGGATGCTCATGCCGAGGTGGCTCGCGACCATCGAGACGATGGCGTGGTCGTCCTTCGACGTGAAGCGGATCGTCGGGCGGATTTTCGTCGTGCTCAGCATGTGATGGATGTCGTAGTCCGTGCCATCGGCCGAGAGGATGAACGGCTGTGCCGTCATCTTTTCGACAGGGAACGCCTTCATCGAGAGGAAAGGCTCCTCGCGCGGCACGACGGCGACGAGCGGGTCGCGCCAGAGTGACAGCCACGAGAGGCCGCCGATATGGCGGTGGCTCAGGATGCCGAAATCCGCGACATTCTCCGTCACCCAGCGCACGATGTCATCCGTGCCACCCTCCATGAGCTCGACCTGGATGCCGGGATACGACGCCTGGAACGCCGCGAGGAAATGCGGCAGCAGCACGCGCGAGACGCTCGCGAAGCAGGCAATCGTCAAGCGTCCCGTGTGGATGCCGCGGATTTCGGAGACCTGCTGCGCGAGCAGCTTTTCTTCGGCGAGCAGGTTGCGCACGTACGGCAGGATCATCTGCCCCGACGACGTGAGTTCGACGCCGTTCTTCTGACGCACGAAGAGCGGAAATCCGAGCTCCTGCTCGAGCAGCCGCAGCGTGCGGCTCACGGCCGGCTGCGTGTAGCCCATGCGGTCTGCCGTTTTCGTGAAATTCCCGGTCTTTGCCGCATCGGCAAAGATTTCGTATTTTGTCAGTTCCATATCACAACCCCGCTTCACAAACACACAGAGAAAACAAAAGACTGCCCCGCACATCTGCGAGGCAGTCTCCGTTGACTGGAAAGTTTTTGTTTATCATGTCCATTATAATAGAACGAACGTGCAAATGCCAGTAGAAAATTTCAAAGAAATGACATCTGTCACATCGTTTTTCGGAAAATCATGACATCCTTCCGCTGACTTTGGCGGGTTTTGATGGTAGTATGTTCCATGTAATCATTCAACGTCAAAGATTCCAACAAAAATTTCCATCCGATGGAATTCAGGGGAAATTTCATCGGGAACCAGCGAAAGGAGAACACACATCATGGAAATCGCATTCTGCCGCATCGACGATCGTCTGATTCACGGCCAGGTCGCGACCGTTTGGTCGAAGATTACGGGCTGCAACCGCATTATGTGCTGCAACGACGACGTCGCGAAGGACACGCTGCGCAAGAAGCTGCTGCTGCAGGTCACGCCGCCGGGCCTCAAGGCATACGTCGTGCCGGTCGAGAAAGCCTGCGAGGCGTACAAGAACCCGAAGTATGCGCCGTTCAAGACGCTGTTCCTCTTCACGAACCCGGGCGACGTCGTCCGCGCCGTGAAGGGCGGCATCCCGTTCAAGTCCGTCAACCTCGGCGGCATGACGTACAAAGAGGGCGACACGCTGATTTCGCAGGCCGTCGCCGTGAACAAGGAAGACGTCGCCGCCATCAAAGAGCTTCATGACATGGGCATCGAGGTCGAGATCCGCAAGCTCGCGACCGAGCAGAAGATGGACGCCATGAAGGTCCTGCAGGACAAGGGCATGCTCTGATTTTGGGGAAAATCGAAGCACTGCACATTTGGGAAAAACTAGGAAATATCATATAGGGGAAACACACACAAGGAATTTTCATAGAACAAGGGAAAATATAGGGGGATATATAAAATGAGTTCGATTCAATTCCTGCTCCTCGTGCTCGTCGCGGCTGTCGCGGGCATGGGGTCGGTGCTCGATGAGTGCCAGTTCCACCGTCCGCTCGTCGCCTGCACGCTCGTCGGCCTCGTGCTCGGCGATATGACGACTGGCATCATCCTCGGCGGCACGCTTGAGATGCTCGCCCTCGGCTGGATGAACGTCGGCGCCGCGATGGCGCCGGATGCCGCGCTCGCGTCCGTCATTTCGGCCATCCTCGTCATCGTCGGCCATCAGAGCATCGGCGCCGGCATCGCCATCGCCGTGCCGCTCGCTGCTGCCGGCCAGGTGCTGACGATTTTCGTCCGCACGATCACCGTCTTCTTCCAGCATCTCGCTGACAAGTTCGCGCTCCAGGGGAGTGCCTTCGGCATCGAGATGTGCCACATCGGCGGCCTGCTGCTGCAGGGCATCCGCGTCGCTGTCCCGGCCGCGCTCGTCGCTGCCATCGCTGGCACGGACACGGTCAACGCACTGCTCGCCTCCATCCCGGAAGTCATCACGCGCGGCCTGCAGGTTTCCGGCGGCTTCATCGTCGTCGTCGGCTATGCGATGGTCATCAACATGATGAACGCGAAAGCGCTCATGCCGTTCTTCTTCCTCGGCTTCCTCATCGCCGTCTTCACGAACGTCAACCTCATCGGCTTCGGCGCCATCGGTCTCATCTGCGCCTACTTCCACATCAAGGGCCTCCAGCGCGACCTCGCCGCGCAGGAAGCAGCCGCTTCGGGCGCCGGCGGTGGCACGGGCGATCCGCTCGATGACATTGACGATTCGGATCTCATGTAAGGGGAGGACAGCGAAAAATGGAAAAGAAACTCACTAAGTCAGACCTCGTCAGCATCTTTATTCGTTCGAACTTCCTCCTCGGCTCGTTCAACTTCGAGCGCATGCAGGCCATCGGTTTCTGCGTCGCTCTCTTGCCGGCCCTGCGGAAGCTCTATCAGGGCGATGAGCTCAAGGCGGCCATGAAGCGCCACCTCGAATTCTTCAACACGCAGCCGTTCCTCGCTTCGCCAATCATGGGCATCACGGCCGCGATGGAGGAAAAGAAAGCCAACGGCGCGGACATCGAGGACGCGACGATTTCCGGCGTCAAAGTCGGCCTCATGGGCCCGCTCGCCGGTGTCGGCGACCCGATTTTCTGGGGCACGCTGCGTCCGGTGCTCGCAGCGCTCGGTGCTGGCATCGCCATCACGGGCAGCATCATGGGCCCGCTGATTTTCTTCGTCGTCTTCAACGCCATCCGCCTCGCCACGAACTGGTACGGCGTCATGTACGGCTATGACAAGGGCACGGAGCTCGTCGATGAGATGGGCGGTAACAAGATGCGTTACCTCACGGAAGGTTCGTCCGTCCTCGGACTTCTCGTCATGGGCGCCCTCGTCGCGAAATGGACGACGGTCAACATGCCGCTCGTGCTGTCCTCGTACACGAACAGCGCGGGCGAGCAGGTCACGACGACCGTGCAGACCATCCTCGACAGCCTCATGCCGGGCGTTGTGCCTCTGCTGATGACGTTTGCGTGCATGGCGCTCCTCAAGAAGGGCGTCAACCCGCTCGTCATCATCCTCGGTCTCTTCGCCCTCGGCATCGTCGGCTACGCGATCGGCCTCTTCGCTTAAAAAATATCGTCCCTCCAAGCTCCTGCAAAGGCCATTTTTTGCAGGAGCTTTTCTTATGTGAGAAAGCCTCTCCCTCTGGGAGTAATGTCATTAAGTTAAGCGATGAAGCCGTTTAAACTCCAGCCTCCCTCTAGAGGGAGGGGGACCGCGAAGCGGTGGTGGGAGTAGTAGGATGCGATAGCCTGACAAGAATGCAGTCGTTGCTAAAGTCTTTAGCAATGTTCTGCATTCTTGTTTGTCTCCAGCACCTAACTACTCCCCCAGTCGGCTGCGCCGACAGCCCCCTCTAGAGGGGGCCTGCCCTTCATCGCGGTGCTTTCATGGCTTCATATTCGGTTTGACTTGCTATATTTGTTTCGATAAAATGAAGAAAGCAAGATGAACACGTTATCAATGAAAGGAACTGCCTCTATGAAATATAAAATGATCGCCCTCGACCTCGACGGCACGCTGAACAACGACGACCACATCATCACGCCGAAAACGCGCGAGGCTCTGATTGCCGTGCAGAAGCGTTTCGGCGTCACCGTCGTGCTCGCTTCAGGCCGTCAGGCGCCGGGGCTCAAGCGTGAATCCGACGCTTTGGAGCTTTCGAAGCATCACGGCCTGCTGCTCTCGTATGGCGGCGGCCGCATCGAGGACGCGACGACGCAGGCCGTGCTCTTTTCGCGCAGTCTCTCGAACGAGCTCGCCGTGCGCTTTCTGCGGCATCTCGAAAAATTCTCCGTCTCGCCCGTCGTCGACAATGGCCGCGCCATCGTCACGACGTGCGAGCAGAACTACAAGGTGCAGGACGAGAGCCGCAACAACAACATGGACGTGCTCGTCGTCGACAACATCGCCGACGCCATCGAGCGCGCAGGCGTGCGCCCCATCAAGATTCTGACGGCGGCTCAGAACGAGACGCTCGTGCCGCTCATGCCGTTCATCCGCGAAGGTTTTGAAGACGAGATGGACTTCGTCCAGTCCGCGCCGTGGTTCTATGAGGGCATGGCAAAAGGTGTCAGCAAGTCCAAATCGCTCGCCCGCGTCTGCGAGCAGCTGAGTATCGACCCGAGCGAAGTCATGGCTTTCGGCGACGCGCAGAACGACATCGACATGCTGAAATTCGCCGGCTGCGGCGTCGCGATGGGCAACGCCTGCGAAGAGCTCAAAGCCATTGCCGACGAAGTCACCCTCGACAACAACCACGACGGCATCGCCGCCGCTCTGGAAAAACACTTTGACATCTGAAAGTTTTCTTTTTCTGCCGAACACTTCTTATACAGAAGCCCCCCTCCCAGAGGGGGGACGGGCCGCGTGAGCGGCGGGGGGAGTGTTCCCATACGAACCGAACTGATACATAAGAAAGCAATCATGGCACAGAACGAACAAACTAACCAACCTCATCATCGCCGCATTCACTACAGCGGCAAATACCCTCGCCACTTCTCTGAAAAATACAAAGAACTGAATCCCGAAAAATACGCCGACGAAATCGCCCACGTCATCGCCAAAGGCAACACCCCTGCCGGCATGCACATCCCCATCATGGTCGACGAAATCCTCTCCGTGCTCCGCATCCAGCCTGGCGAGCGTGGTTTCGACGCGACGCTCGGCTATGGCGGCCACACGCTCAAGATGCTCGAAGCCCTCGGCGGCACGGGCCATCTCTATGGTGGCGACGTCGATCCCATCGAGTCCGAAAAGACCATCGCCCGCATCCGCGCCAAAGGCTATGGCGACGACCGCTGGAGCTTCCGCCGCATGAATTTCTGCCAGATTGACGAGCTCGCGCGTGACGTCGGCCCATTCGACTTCGTACTCGCCGACCTCGGCGTCTCGTCCATGCAGATTGACGACCCCGCGCGCGGCTTTTCCTACAAGACGGACGGCCCGCTCGACCTGCGGCTCAATCCCGAGGCCGGTTCGTCCGCCGCCGAACGCCTCGCCGGGATGACGCAGGATGAAATCGAGGGCATGCTCGTCTGTAACGCTGACGAGCTCTATGCCGCCGCCATCGCGAAGCAGATTGTCCGCGACGAACAGCGCGGTCCCATCGAGACGACGCAGGCGCTCCATGAAACCATCGAGCGCGCGCTGCGTTCCGTTCATTTCCCGAAGGGCACGACGCCCGAAGAAAAAAAGGACGCCGTCAAGAAGAGCAGCGCCCGCACGTTCCAGGCGCTCCGCATCGACGTCAACCACGAATATGAAGTCCTTTACGAGTTCATGGAAAAGCTCCCCGAGGCCCTCGCCCCGGGCGGCCGCGCGGCCATCCTGACGTTCCATTCCGGCGAAGACCGCATCGTCAAGAAAGCATTCCAGGCGTTCCATCGCTCTGGCATCTACAGCGATGTTGCGAAGGATGTCATCCGCCCGAGCAAGGAAGAATGTTACCGCAATCCCCGCGCCCACTCGACAAAGCTTCGCTGGGCCATCAAAGCATAACTTTTATCCAGCCCCCCTCCCAGAGGGGGGAGGGCCACGAAGTGGCAGGGGGAGTCCCTTGCATGGCATAACAATTTGTATGACGTATCTTCCGCGGGTGCGAAATAAAGGAGCAAAGTTTTCATGCCATCAAACGAACGACGATTTTGGTATATTGCAATTACAGCTGTTCTGCTCCTTTTTTTCACGGGCGCGTCCGCCCTCGTCCACCACGACTTTTCCGCCCGCCAGGACGAGTCCCGCCGCAAGATCGGCGCCATCTACATGACGCGCTCGAACCCGTTCTACGAAATCATCGACGAAGAAATCCGCACAGCCGTCGAAAACCACGGCGACGTGCTGATTTCGCGCGATCCGGCGCTCTCCGTTGAGCGGCAGACCGAGGAAGTGAAAAACCTCATCGACGAGGGCGTCTCGCTGATTTTCCTCAATCCCGTCGACTGGCAGCGCATGGGGCCCGCGCTCGAAATCGCACATGCCGCGCACGTCCCCGTCATCACGATTGACACGAACGTGCAGGACAGCGAGCTCGTCGCGGCCACCGTCGAATCCGACAACTACGCGGCGGGCCGCAGCTGCGCCGAGCACCTGCTCACGCATGCCGACCACGCGAACATCCTGCTGCTGAAGCATTCCGAAGCCCGCTCGGCCGTCGACCGCATCCAGGGATTCTGCGACGCCATCGCCGGGCATGACGGCTTCACCATCGTCGGCGAAGCCGAGTGCCAGGGCCAGCTCGAGCTCGCCATGCCGGCCGCGCAGGCGCTCCTCGCCGAGCACCCTGAGACGACCGCCATCATGGCGCTCAACGACCCGACGGCCCTCGGCGTCATGGCCGCGCTTGAATCCGCCGGTCGCACGGGTGACGTCACGGTCTACGGCGTCGATGGCGTGCCCGAAATCAAAGAACTCATCGCGAGCGGCCACCACATCATCACCGCCGCCCAGTCCCCGCGCAGCATCGGCCGCGACGCCGCCACCGCCGCCTACGACATCCTCAGCGGCAATATCCCCGACCGTCACATCGTCCTCCCGACGCGCCTGCTGACGTCGGAAAATATCGGAGAGGTGGATGTCAATGCCTGGGAATGAGCAGGCGTCTGTCGAAAAAGAGACCTTCTGAATCATCAAAAGAAAGGAGCCAGCATCATGGGCAATCTCGCATACAAAGAACCGCCGCGCGTCGAGCGCATCGAAGGAAAGACGTATCTCATGTCGCCACGCCCACGGGGAAAGCACAACAGAACTGCTTTTAATATCGCAACAATTTTTGCAATTTATCTCCGTGGCAAGACCTGCATGGCATTTGATGATGGAACAGAGGTCCATCTCGACAACGAAAACACCTATATCCCCGATGCCATGATTGTCTGCGACCGTTCCATCATCAAGGACGACGGCATCCATGGCGCACCAGATCTCGTCGTCGAAGTCCTCTCTCCATCGACAACGAAAAACGACCGCGGCGTGAAGATGCGTCATTATGCGCAGGCGGGCGTCAAGGAATACTGGATTGTTTCGCCACAAGAAAAGACCGTCGAGGTCTATTACAACCAGGACGGTCATTTTGAAATCAACGAAACATATTCCATCTATTACGACTGGGAACTCCGCCAGATGGACGAAGCCGAACGTGCCGCCGCCAAAACCGCCATCCCCGTCTCGCTCTACGACGACTTCTCCGTCAGCCTCGAAGACGTGTTCCGGGACGTGGATGCGTTTCAGTGAATGCAGGAAATCACGAGGTGACATCATGAATATCACGACAGAAGAACGCGACTATCTGATTCATGCGCCGAAAATGATTTTGAAAAAGCCAAGAAAATTGTTTCAAAATGTGAATGGCTGTCGAAGAAATGATTTCACAGCACGATCGGAAGATGATGAGCAATTTTCGATTTTCCTGCGTCAAAACATGATGCTCGGAGAAGATTTTTCTATGGGGCTCCGTTGGAAATGCAGGGAGGCAGAAAGGGAAATTATTCTTTGCCGCTTTAATGGGCCGCATGGCGGGAATCGTGCGATTCCAATGCATTTCGTTCCGCATATTCATCTGCTGAACATTGAAGATGCGCAAGAAGATTTGTTTCACGAGAACGACGTTCACGAGACAGAACGCTACCATACTTTTGAAGAAGCAATTCCTTTGTTTTTGGAGTATTGTGGCCTGAAAGACGCCGCATCATATTTTCCTAGCGCATATGAGACAGTGCTGTTTTGAAAAAGAAGGTGAGCAAAATGAATCGGCAAGCCATTGAAAACGTG
>ONJV01000062.1 GCA_900318215.1 uncultured Veillonellaceae bacterium | reverse complement strand
CATCGAGGAAAAATTCGTCGCCGACGACTGCACGGACGTCATCGACCTCATCATCGGCTGCGAAGACGTCCACGCGATGAAGCCCTCGCCCGAAGGCATCGAGCAGGCCATCGCCCGCCTCGGCATGGAGAAGGATGATGTCCTCTACACCGGCGACAGCCTCGTCGACGCCGGCGCCGCAAAAAATGCCGGCGTCGCCTTCGCAGCTGTCACCACGGGAACGACGCCGGCAAGTGATTTTGAAGAAGTGCCGCACGTAAAGATTATGAAATCGCTGAGAGAACTTATCGCACCCGCAGAAGGCACGACCCGCTGATTGATGTGCCTTGCAGGGGACTCCCCCCGCCGCTCACGCGGCCCGTCCCCCCCTCTAGGGGGGCTTGCTCGAAAGTTACAACATATTGTTCAGGAACGCCCGCGTGCGTTCCTCTTTCGGGTGCGCGAAAAACGTCTGCGGGTCGCCCTGCTCGACGATGACGCCGTCGGCCATGAAGATGACATGGCTCGCGGCCTCGCGCGCGAAGTTCATCTCGTGCGTCACGACGACCATCGTCATGTGCTCGGCCGCGAGCTCCCGCATCGTGCGCAGGACTTCGCCCGTGAGCTCGGGGTCGAGCGCGCTCGTCGGCTCGTCGAACAGCATGATATCCGGCTTCATGCAGAGCGCCCGCGCGATGGCCACACGCTGCTGCTGGCCGCCCGAAAGCTGCGCGGGATAGTAGTCGGCGCGGTCTTCAAGGCCGACTTTCTTCAGCAGCGCCATCGCCTCAGGCAGCACGGCCTCTTTCGCCCGCTTCTTCACATGGACGGGCGCCTCGAGCAGATTCTCGAGCACCGTCATGTGCGGGAACAAGTTGAACTGCTGGAACACCATGCCCATGCAGCCGAGCAGCTTCCGGCTGTCCTCTTCCTTTGCATACTCGACCGTGCCGTCACCCTTTGTTGACGCCAATGTGCCGCCCTCGATTTCGACGAGGCCCGACGTGATGTCCTCGAGCCGGTTGATGCACCGGAGGAGCGTGCTCTTTCCCGAACCCGACGGCCCGATGATGGCCAGCACTTCGCCGCGATGCACCTCGATGTCGATGCCTTTGAGCACCTCGACGTCGCCGTACGACTTGTGGATGTCCTCCATGCGGATCATGACATTATCTTGCGTATTTGCCATAGTGCGCCTCCAGCTTCTTGAATCCCCAGGTCAGCACGGCCGTCATCGCGAGGTAGAACACCGCCGCCACGACGAACGGCGTCATGTCGAACTCGCGCTGCACGATCGTCCGCGCGACGCGCAGCAGGTCGTTCATCGCAAGGATGTAGATGAGCGACGTGTCTTTGACGAGATTGATGGTCTCATTGCTGACCGGCGGCAGCACCATGCGGATGACCTGCGGCAGGATGATGCGCCGCATCGTCTGCGGGTACGTCATGCCGAGCGTCTTTGCCGCCTCATACTGGCCGCGCGGCACCGACTGGATGCCTGCACGGAAGATTTCGGCGAAATACGCCGCATAGTTCAGCGTGAACGCGAGGAGCGCCGCCGCCATATCCGGCAGCATGATGCCGATCATCGGCAGCGCGAAATACACAAAGAGCAGCTGCAGCATCAGCGGCGTACCGCGCATGAGCCAGATATAAAACTCCATGAAGCGCGAAAGCACGCGCAGCTTCGACAGCCGCCCGAGCGCCGCGAGAATGCCGAGCGGCAGCGCGAGCACGAGCGTCACGCAGAAAATCTCGAGCGTAACCTCCGACCCCTGCAGCATCAGCACGACCGTATCCAGTAATTTGTCCATTCGGGTCTCCCCTTTTAGTACGATAAAGCATTAACTCATTCATTGTACCTGAAAAGCGGAAACCTGTAAAGTTTTTTCGACAATATCTTATGATATAATTTAGTAGGAATTCAAATGGATTGCAAAGGAGAGTACGCAATATGGACATCTATGAAAGCACAACCATCTTCATTGCCTGCCCGGCCGACACCGTCTCTGGCGGGCCAGAGCTCTTGCATCAGCTGTGTTCCGAGCTCCTGCGACGCGGAATCCGCGCCTGCATGTGGTATCCGGACGCCGAACCAGACAAGATTCCGCAACCGAAAGTCTATCAAAAATACCTCGTTCCAATTTCTGATAGTCTCTCCGACCGCCCGGAAAATATCGTCATCATCCCTGAAACGATGAGTGTCATCTATGGGCCGCTCCACCATATCCGCAAGATTTTTTGGTGGATGAGCGTCGACAATTATCTACATGCACTCTCCCACACCATTGAAAAATATTTCAATCTCTGCAATGGCTTCGCGCTCGTCGACAATGTGTTCTGCTTTTATCCCGACACGAAGATGGAACACTGGGTGCAGTCGGAATACGCGCGCCAGTTTGTCCATGCCAACCATGTCGATGATGCGCAAGTGCATTTCGTCGGTGACTATCTGCAGTCGAGCGCACATCTAAAACAAATGTCCAATGGGGGGCACTTTCCTCCCTGCGTCAGAATCTCGTCGTCTACAATCCCAAAAAAGGCTTGGAATTCACCCAGCAGCTCATGGACGCTGCTCCCGATATCGCATGGGCCCCCATCGAAAATATGACGGCCGAAGAAGTCCATGCGCTTCTCAGCCGTGCAAAGGTCTATATTGATTTCGGCAACCATCCGGGACAGGACCGCATTCCGCGCGAAGCGGCAGCTGCGGGCTGCTGTGTCATCACTGGACGGCGCGGAGCCGCCGCAAATAACATCGACGTCCCGATACCGGCTACTTACAAATTCGAAGACACTCCATCAGAAATTCCGTCCATCCTCAACTGCATCCGCACTTGCTTTCACGATTACGAGGCGCACACACACGACTTCGACAGTTACCGCGCAATGATTATGGGACAAAAAACGAAATTCCGCCGCGATGTCGCCGCCGCCCTCCCCGTCTGTTATGACATTCCCAAGCGCCGTCATGTCGTCCTGCAAAACGGATTACATGCAGAAAAGTTCGTAGCCGCGCTGCTGCAATCAGATGATATCGACCTCATCGCCCTCTGGCTCGATGATGCTGCCGATGCCTCTATTGGGGCAGTACGTGCGGGGAACAAGACCCTTCCCACAATCCGTTTTACCGACCTCGTCTTTCTCTATCAGGAAGGCCGCATTGATGCCATCCTGCTCGACAGTGCCAACACAAAAAAAGATGCCCGCCGTCTCGTGGCAGCCGGCATCCCAGAAACCATTTTCTGCTGAACACACGAAAGGAACGCCTTCAGAGCCCGATGTTCACCGAACCCCGAAGGCGTTCCTTTCGTCGTTCATCTTTCACTCTGCCAGCAGGCCGAGATTTTTCATGACCTCTTCGACTTTCGCCGTGTCGATGGGCTTCGAAGCGTAGGCGTCGCAACCGAGCTCGAAGGCCTGATCGACGTATTCGACGTCGGCGAGGGCCGTCATCATGATGATTTTCGCATGCGGCAGCTTGTGCTGCTGCTCCATGGCACGGACGACTTTGAGGACTTTGAGGCCGTCGACGCGCGGCATCATGATGTCGAGGCACAGGAGGTCGTAGGGCGCATGCGCCTTGACGGCATCCATGTAGAGATCGAGTGCCTCCATGCCGTCCACGGCAAGGTCGCACGTTCCATAT
Source organism: uncultured Veillonellaceae bacterium (assembly GCA_900318215.1). Lineage (GTDB taxonomy): Bacteria > Bacillota > Negativicutes > Selenomonadales > Selenomonadaceae > Selenomonas_C. The sequence goes on along the minus strand of ONJV01000062.1, from coordinate 7,952 downwards.
GCTGACATGAATTTCTGGAAGAACGACCGGCTGACGCGGTCGTCTTCGGCAATCAGGATCTTCATACGCTTCCCTCCATCTACTTCTTATCATTCGCCGCCGGGTTCCCGTCTCCTTCGAGCTTCTGCTCGCAGTACGCGAGCAGGTCGTCGATGTCGCTGACGTCGGGCGGCGATTTCTCCGCCTGCGGCTGAGGTGCTGATGCATGCGTCGGCGCGAGAAAGACGGTCTGCCGCCCGGCCGGCGTCTCGGCGCCTTCGGCCTCGACGAGCGGAATCCAGAACGAGAACGCGCTGCCGCGCCCCGGAATGGAATAGAGGTCGATGCCGCCGCCCATGCGGTGCATGAGTTCCTTGACGATGGCGAGGCCGAGCCCCGTGCCGCCGAAGCGCCGCGTCGTCGAACCATCGACCTGCTGGAACGGCTGGAAGAGCTTCTTCTGCGCGTGCTCGGGGATGCCGATGCCCGTATCGCGAACCGTGATTTCGAGCGTATGCATCGAGCCCTGCTCACCCGGCGCCGCCTTGACGGAGACGCCGCCCTTCTTCGTGAATTTCAGCGCGTTGTTCAAGAGGTTATTGAGAATCTGGCGCAGGCGCAGCGCGTCGCCGACGACGAACTGCGGCAGGTTCGAGAGGTCGGGCGGCGTAAACGTGAGCCCTTTGTGCTCAGCCATCTTCGCATAGAGCGTGCAGACGCCCTCGAGCGTCTCGTGCAGGTCGAAGCCGATGTTTTCGAGCTTCATGTGGCCGCTGTCGAGCTTCGCGAAATCGAGGATGTCACTGACGATGCGCAGGAGGTCGGACGAGCACTGCTTAGCGTTCGTGAGGAATTCCTTCTGCTCGTCCGTGAGCTCCGTGCGCAGCGCGAGGTCGATCATGCCGTTCATGCCGTTGATCGGCGTGCGGATCTCGTGGCTCATGTTCGCGAGGAACTCGCCTTTCGCATGGCTCGCAGCCTCGGCGCGTTCCCGCGCCTCTTCGAGCGCCTGCTCGCGCTGCTTGCGCGCCGAGACGTCGATGAGCGCGAGGATGATCTGCCGTGCACCCTCGCCCACGGCCTGCGAGAGGAAGATGTGGAGCCAGACGGGCTCGGGGTCGTCGAACCGGTGCATCGTGACGGTGAACTCGCTCGCATACGTCTCATCCGCAAGCGCTGTCTCGAGATTGTGCCGGACGGGGCAGCGCGGGCAGAGGTGGCCGTGGCCGCAGCCGCTGATGAAGCTGTTCTCGCAGCGGAACGCATCGCCGAACTGCATGCCGACGCTCTCCTGCCGCGAGCGGTCAAGGATTTCGACGGCCGACTCGTTCATGTCGCTGATGGCCGCATCGCTGTCGAGCACGCAGAGACCGACTTTCGCCGCCGTGAAAACGGAACGCATATAGGCGTGGTCGCGCTGGATCTTGCGCTCGAGGCGGCGCATGCGCGAGACGTCGCGCAGGATGACGGAACAGCCCGTCACACGGCCGTCGATATGCACGATGGGAGAGCAAGTCGCCGAAAGGTAGACAGGCTCGCTCCCGCGGTAGATGCCGACGTTGCGCGAAAGGCCGACGGACGAGCGGCCTTCCATCGCCTTTTTGAGCGGGTCTTTATAGGGACGGTTGCTGCCAATCCGGATGAAGCGGCAGACGTCCATGCATTCCATGCCGCGGACGTTCTCGCCCTCGCAGCCGAGGATGCGCATGGCGGCCGGGTTGATGAATGTGATGCGCTCGTCCTGGTCCGTCAGGATGACACCGTCGCCGATGCTGCCGAGCAGCCCCTGCAGGACTTCGGGCGTCACGCGGCCCTTCTCTGTCCCCACCATAGCTTTCATCTCTTTTCTAAAACAAATCAAGCATGCGCCGCCGCGAGGATGGCCCCCGCGATGGCATCGAGCGGCAGCTGGCGCTCGACGGCGCCAAGTTCATAGGCCGCGCGCGGCATGCCGTAGACGACGCAGGTCTTCTCGTCCTGCCCGAGCGTCTGCGCACCTGCCTCGCGCATACGCCGGAGCCCTTCGGCGCCGTCTGCGCCCATGCCCGTGAAGATGACGCCGAGCGCGCGGCTGCCGACGGTCTTAGCCACGGATTCGAACAGCACGTCGACGGACGGGCAGTGGCCATTGACCTTCGGCCCGCGCGCACAGGCGGCAAAGAAGCCGCCAGCCGCACGCACGCGCAGATGCTGGTCGCCGGGCGCGACATAGACGTGGTTGTCGAGCAGCCGGTCGCCATCTGCTGCTTCCTTCGCCGAAAGCATTGACTCGCGGTCGAGCCGCTGCGCGAACAGGCGCGAGAAGCCGGGCGGGATGTGCTGCACGATGACGACGGGCGGCAGCGGCGGCACGAGGTTCCGCACGACGCGCGCGAGCGCCTCCGTGCCGCCCGTCGACGCGCCGAGCGCGATCAGCGAGATGCGCCCTGCATGCTTTCCGAGGCGTTCCATGGCCTGTTTCGTCTGCTTCGTCGAGTTGGTCGGCATGCCGGGCACGCCATCCGCCGCGCCGTCACCTGCTTCTGCCTTTCCTGCGATGCGCACGATGCGCCGCGCGAGCTCTTCGCAGAAGACGTCCGGCGAACAGCCGACGGGCTTCTGCAGGAAATCCCGCGCCCCGGCGTCCCGCGCGAGCGATTCATAGCGGGCATCGCCCGTCAGCACGATCGTCGGCTGGTCGTATTGCGCGAGCAGCTTCCACAGGAATTCGATGCCGTCCATGCGCGGCATCTCGACATCGAGCACCATGACGTCGGGCACGAACGCGAGAATCGCGTCGCGCGCCTCGAACGGGTCGCCTGCCGTCTGAATCTGGCTGCCTGCGGGAAGGAACGCATGGAGCTCCCGCTCAAGCATCGAGCGGAAGAGCAGCGAATCATCGACGAGCAGGACGCGGACCGGTTGCATGAAATCACTTCGCTTCAACAAATTTATTTTTTCCGATAGACCGACGGCATCACGTAGTCAAACGGCGCGGTCTGCCGGTCGATGACCTCGGAATGACCGATGAACAGGAACCCGCCGGGTTCGAGGAAATCGGCAAATTTCTGCACGAGCTGCCGCCGCGTCGGTGCATCGAAATAGATCATGACGTTGCGGCAGAAGATGACGTGGAACGGGCGGCGGAACGGGAACACGGGCTGCATGAGGTTGAACGGCCGGTAGAGCACCTGCCGCCGGATCGCATCGACGACCTGCACATGGCCGTCATCCACGGGGCGGAAATAGCCGCGCTGCCAGCCCTCGGGCAGGTTCTGTGTCGTGGACGCCGGGTAGATGCCCTCGCGCGCAAACGCGAGCACGTCGCGTGCGAGGTCGGTCGCGAGCAGCGTCGTTTCCCACATCGGCCCCTTGAGGCCGAAATGGTCTTCGAGCAGCATCGCGAGCGTATACGACTCCTGCCCCGTCGAGCAGGCCGCGCACCATGTCCGGATGTCACCGTCGCGGATCGTGCGCTCAAGGTACGGCAGCACTTCGTCGCGGTAAAAGGCGAAGTGGTCGGCCTCACGCAGGAAGAACGTGTGGTGCGTCGTGATGGCCTCGGAGAGCAAGCCGAGGAGTTTCCCAGAGGCGTCCTGCCGCAGCGCGTGCAAGAATCCCTCGGCCGTCTGATACTCAGCAGCCGGGCCGCCCTCCTTGAGCAGGCGGTAGAGCCGGGATTCGAGCAGCGCCTGCTTTGCTGGCGGCAGCTGGATGCCGAACTCCCGCGCAACGACGGCCGCGTACCCCTGAAAGACTTCCGGGCTCAATACTTGCCGAACCCTTCTTCTTCCGTCAGCGCAATCTTCGCAGGACGCTTCTTCGCGGCGGCTGGCGGCAGCTGCGGCTTCTTGATGGCCGGACGCGCCTGCGGCGGACGGTCAAAATGCATGGTCGAGTCGAAGCGGAAGCGGCCTGCCGTCTCCTTCAGGCGCTCGGCCTGTGCGCTGAGCTCTTCGCTGGCTGACGCAGCTTCTTCGCTCGTCGCGGAGTTCGACTGCACGACCTGCGAGACCTGCGTGACGCCCTGGTCAATCTGCGCGAGCGCGAGTTTCTGCTCGTTCGATGCCTTCGCAATCGAGCCGACGATGTCCGTGACCTCTGCCACATTCGACATGATGGCCTGCAAAGCATCCGCCGTCTTCGTCGCGATGGCGCGGCCGTTCTCGACCTTTTCGATGGAGTCCTCGATCATGTCCGTCGTCTCTTTCGCGGCTTTCGCGCTGCGCGCCGCGAGGTTGCGGACTTCCTCGGCGACGACGGCAAAGCCCTTGCCGTGCTGGCCCGCGCGCGCGGCTTCGACGGCGGCATTGAGCGCGAGGATGTTCGTCTGGAACGCGATTTCGTCGATGACCTTGATGATTTTCGAGATGTTCGTGGACGAGACGTTGATGGCATCCATCGCCTGAAGCATTTCCTTCATGTCGCCATCGCCGACCTCGGCCTGCTGGCGCGCTTTCTCCGTGAGCTCGTGCGCCTGGTCGGCGTTCTCGGCGTTGCTGGCCGTCTGCGACGAGATTTCCGAAATCGACGACGAAAGTTCCTCGACGGACGAGGCCTGCTCGGCTGCGCCCTGCGAGAGCGAAACGCTTGCATCCGAGACGTTGCGCGCGCCTGCCGCGACCTGGTCGGCCGCCATGTGGATCTCGCTCATGGACTGCTGGAGGTTCTGGCGCATCTGCTCGAGCGCGGCCGCGAGCTGGCCAATCTCGTCATTACGGAGCACCTGCACAGACTGCGAAAGGTCGCCATCTGCGATGGCGTCCGCACGCTGCTGGAGGCGCGTGAGGCGCTGGCTGATCATGCGCGCGAGCCAGAGGCCGATGAGGATGGCGATGACGATGACGATGATCGAACCCGTCATCATGACAACGCGGTCACTCGAAATCTTGTCGCCGAGCGTTGCCGTCTCTTGGGCCGCGCCCTTCGTGCCGATTTCCGCAATCTTTTCAAAGTCCGACGAGAGGTCGGCACCGAGGTCATGGACGGGCTTGAGCTGCGGCAGATTATCGACCGGAGTGCCCGGTGCCGTCTGCGCCTGCATGAGCGCCGTGCGCGCCGTGCGGTAAGCACTCAGGTCTTTCTGCAACTTCTCCATCGCTGCTTTCGCCGCATCGCTCTCGATGACGGGCTGGATGGCCGCGATTTCCTCGTCAATCTTCTTGTCCTGCGCCGCCATCTCGCTCGCAATCTGCTGGCGCTCCGTCGCATCGACGCGGAACAGATAGCGCGTCAGACTGCCGCGCGCCTCGCTGAACGATTTGCCCGCCTGTACGGCATCGAGTGCCGCCTGCGTGTCATACTTGTCAATGCGCTAGTACGAGCCGTTGATATTTTCGACCGTGTTTCCCGTCATGAAGACCGAGACAAACATCAGAATCCCCATGAATACGACGAGCGCGACAAGCTTCGTCCCAATCTTGATGTCCTTGATTCCGTTCATTTCTCCGTCCCTCCGTTCCCTGCACTGTCAGCAGGTGCTGCCTCATCTTCTGCCCCATCGTCTGCCATCGCCTCGAAAAGTTCGGCCTCCTCTTCCGAAAAGAGCTTCTGCCAGTCGAGCAGCAGGACGACCCTGTCATCCGACAAACGTCCGACGCCCTTGACATAGCGGTTCTGCGCCGCCTTGAGCTTCGGCGGTGGCACGACCTCGCCCTCAGGGATGTCGCGCACTTCGCTGACGCCGTCGATGATCAGGCCGACAAGCACCCCGTCCGCCTCGATGACGATGACGCAGGTGCGGTCGGTGTATTCTCGCGGCGTGCGGCGGAACCGCAACCGCATATCGACGACCGGGATGATCTTGCCGCGCAGATTGATGATGCCTTTGACGTAGGGCGGCACCTCTGGGACAGCCGTGATGGGCAGGATGCCGATAATCTCAATCACGACGCTGATGTCGATGCCATAGAGCTCATCCTCGAGCGTGAATGTCAGGTACTTGTCTTTCTGCGTGTCTTCTTCCGACTGGATTTCCTCGTCCAAAATGATTCCCCCTCTGTTACGCGTAGATGAGATGGGCTGTTTTTTCTGGGTCGATGATGAGGCTGATGCCGCCATCGCCAAGGAGCGTGCATCCCGTGATGCCGGTCTTTTCCGTCATGCCGCGGATGTACTCGGGCACGGGCTTCACGACAATCTGCTGGACGCCGAGGAGCTCGTCAGCTGCGAGCAGGAACGGCTTGCCGTCCGCCTCGACGAGCAGCAGGATGGCCTGCGTGAGGTCTTCTTGCGCGTCCTCGATGTCGTAGAGCTTCGACAGCCGCAGAATCGGGCAGCAGCGCCCTTCGTCCATGACCATCTCGCGCCCCTCGGCATCGAGGAAGACCTGCCCCGGCTCGGGGCGGAACGAGCGGCGGATGGAGCGGATGGGGAGCGTATAGCGCGAGGCGCCGACTTTGAGCACCATGCCGTCGACGATGGCGAGCGTCAGAGGGATGCGGATGGTCGTGACTGTGCCCTTGCCCTCTTCGCTGTCGACGGCGACGCTGCCGCCGAGGCCGCGGATGTTCGAGACGACGACGTCCATGCCGACGCCGCGGCCGGAATACTCCGTGACCTCGTCATTCGTCGAGAAGCCCGGCGCGAAGATGAAGCCGAAGACCTCCTGGTCTGTGTAGTCTTCCTCGGGCTTCGTCAGCAGCCCTTTCTCGCGCGCCTTGCTCATGATTTTTTCGCGGTTCATGCCGCCGCCGTCATCGCGAATCTTGATGACGACCTCGCCGCCTTCGTTCTGCGCCGAGAGGATAATCATGCCCTGTTCGGACTTGCCGGCCGCCTTGCGCTCATCCGGCAGCTCGATGCCGTGATCCATGGAGTTGCGGACGATGTGCATCAGCGGGTCGCCGATGTGCTCCGCGATGTTCTTGTCCACCTCGGTGTCCTCGCCGACGAGCACGAGCCGCGCCTTCTTGCCGAGGTTCTTCGTCATGTCGCGGACGATGCGGTTCATCTTCTTGAACGTGCCGCTGATTGGCACCATGCGGAGCGCCATGACGCCGTCCTGCAGTTCTTCGTTGAGCTTGTGGAGCTGACGCGCGGCCTTCGAGAAATTCGCAAGCTCGAGGCCCGCGAGGTCGGGGTTCTGCGTCACCATCGACTCCGCAATCACGAGCTCGCCGACGAGGTCCATGAGGCGGTCGAGCTTGTCGACGCGCACGGAAATCATCTGCGACTCGTGCTCTGCCGATGCCGCATGCGCCTTCGGCGGCGCGGGGCGCGGCTTCTTTTCGGGTGGCGGCGGCACGACGGGCTCCGAGGCTTCCGATGCCTCGATGACGGCCTGCTGCTGCGGCGTCGGCCAGTATTCGCACTCCGCCGTGCTCGCGAGCTCCTGGAATTCGAGCTTGTCGAGGAAGATCGTCTCTTCGAGGAACGCTTTCGCCGCGTCCGCCGCCATGTCCGTCTGGAACCAGATGCGGAAGCCGACGTCCTTGATGGTATCGACGGCCTGCGGGTCTTCGAGGATTTTCTCCGGCAGGAAATGGAACTCCGGCGAGACGTCCTTCATGCGGTTCAGCACGCCGAACGCGCGGACTTCCTCCATGCCGCAGTCAGGCTCGAAATGGAGCGTCGCCGCATAGACGTGGAGGCCGTCCGCCTTCGCGGGCTCGGGCTTCGCGGCCGGGATGAAATACTGCTGCGGCTTTTCCTCCACGGGCGGCGGCGCAGGCGCAACAGGGGTGCTGGCACCCGCGCCCGAGGCCGCGGCTTTTTGCGACGGCTTCGCCTTGCGGAGATCGACATCCGGGTCATCGCCATTGTCAATCTTGAACTGGCGCAGGAAATCGTGCGTATGCTGCCGCATGTCCTCGCTCGAATCGTCCGGCGTCTCGCCCGCGTCGAGCTTGTCGACTTCGCCATTCATGAAATCGACGGCCGTCAGCACGATGTCAGTGATGGCCGACACGTCGACGTTCTTCGGATGCAATTCGCGGATATAGAAAAAGATGTCTTCGACTGCATGCGCCAGCTTCGAGATCTCGTCGAGCATC